>JASFPJ010000228.1:0-5801 GCA_050116035.1 Candidatus Aminicenantota bacterium
GCAGCCTATTTCATGGACTTCACTCGCCTCTATCTTTATGCGTTTCTCTTCGCCGTTTCCCTGCCTGTGACTTTCTGGTTGAAAAAGAATGACGTTCTGGCCTACCCCTCTTTGTATGTGTTCTCGCTCACCGCCGGTCCGATGCTCGTTGTCGGATGGATTCTTTTTGTCCGTTTTTTACGTCAGTTCCCCATAAAGTCAGTGCCGGGGATTAAAGATGAGTAAGCAGAAAAAGAGTGATACCTCGGATCTGAGCCGGCTGCTCAACATCGACAAGGTCATTCATGAACCGGCTCGGTTTATGATTCTGGCCTACCTTTCTGCTGTTGAAAGCGCGGATTTCATCTTCCTGCTGAATCAGACAGGTTTAACCCAGGGAAACCTGTCGTTTCATCTGTCCAAGCTGGAGGAATCCGGATATGTGGGTATCCAAAAGCAATTCATCGGCAAGCGCCCCCACACTCTGCTCTCCATTACGGACAAGGGCCGGAAAGCTCTCAAAGAGCATCTCAAGGTCATGAAAGAGCTGATCGATGGCCTTTTCGGCTCTTATTAGCCGGAGCAGTGAGCAGGACGTTTGACTACTTTGGAAATAGAAGAGTCAGTATCTGTTATCCTCTCTTTTTCAACTATCAAACTTATGAAAGCCTGGCGCAATTTTAATCTTGGTGTATTCATTTTTTTGTAGTATATAGTTAGCCTGGATTGTTTGCGAGTTTTATGGATAATTCAGGTCAATCTCAAAGAAGGAGGAGGATATGAGGTTGAAAAGAGGTATTTTCGTCTTCATTATCACATCTTTAATAATTATTTCGAGTGTTTTTATAAACGATTCCTGTAAACAGGTTCCATCATCAAAGCTGAGGTTTGAAATATCCTTTCCTTCTTCTGTGCATCCAGAAGCAATAACAGGACGTGTATTTGTCATGATTACTAAGGATGAAAAGCGAGAACCCCGTCTGCAGGCTGGTTCCTGGAGCAGAAGCGTGCCGTTCTTTGGTTTGGATGTAGAGAGTATGAAACCTGGCGAAGTCGCAGTGATTGATGAAAATATTCTGGGTTATCCACCAAAGAGCTTGAGTGAAATTCCTCCTGGAGATTACTATGTTCAGGGTCTCGTTAATGTTTACACTCAGTTTCATCGCTCTGATGGCCATGTGATCTGGGCGCATATGGACCAATGGGAAGGTCAACACTTTAACAGGTCTCCGGGAAACCTTCACAGTGAGGTAAAATCTGTTCATCTTGATCCTTCCTCCGGATACACGATAGAGCTAACCCTGGACAAGGTGATTCCGCCTGTCGAGGTTCCAGAGGATACAAAATGGGTGAAGCGTATTAAAATTCAAAGCAAACTCCTGACTGAATTCTGGGGGCATCCGATTTATTTGGGGGCAGTGATCCTTCTTCCCAAAGGCTATGACACTCATCCTGATGATTACTATCCTGTTCATTATAGACAGGGACATTTCTCTCTCCGAGCGCCAGGCGGATTTCGGGAGGGAAATTCTTACTACAAGACCTGGATATCTGATGATTTCCCGCGGATGATTGCCGTAACGTTTCAACACCCTTGTCCCTATTTTGATGACTCCTATGCGGTCAATTCTGAGAACTGCGGTCCCTACGGAGATGCCATAATGACCGAACTCATCCCCACCATCGAGGAAAATTTTCGAATAATAAGAAAGCCCTATGCCAGAGTTCTTTCAGGCGGCTCTACTGGTGGGTGGGAATCCCTGGCCTTACAGGTATTCCATCCCGACTTCTTCGGGGGAACATGGACCTTCTTTCCCGATCCCATCGATTTCCGGTATTACCAGCTTGTTAACATCTATGAGGATAAAAATGCATTCACCAAGGAATACGGATGGCTGACACCTGAGCGCCCTCTGATGAGAGATGTTCATGGCCAGGTATTAGTTACGCTGAGGCAGATGAGCCAGCTTGAAGCTGTGCTGGGTTCAAAAGGAAGATCAGGCCAGCAGCTCGATATATGGCAAGCGGCATATGGTCCAGTGGGTGAGGATGGCTATCCCAAGACTCTCTGGGATAAATTAACGGGAGAGATAGACAGTGAAGTGGCTCAATATTATAAAAAGTATGACCTTTGTCACTACATAAAGGAAAACTGGTCCTGGCTTGGTCCGAAGCTTGTAGGGAAGTTGCATATATCGTGTGGGGATATGGATAATTTCTACCTCAATGAAGCCGTTTATGAACTTGAGAGTTTCCTTGAAAAAACAAAGGATCCTTACTATGCCGGCTCCTTTCAGTACGGACGCCCAAGAAAGGGGCACGGCTGGACTCCTTATGGGAGAGGCAACGGCCTGCTCGAGAGAGAAATGGCAGAACACATCAAAAAAAATGCCCCCAGAGGCGAAAAACTACCCAAATACTGATTGGGATTTGACTTGCATAACTTGAATAATTATGAGGCTGTTGATTTTCTGAATAAAATTACTTTTCATCCCCTGGATAAGTTTGCTGTGAGCTGGGCTCTTTTTTTCCAGAATATGAATGCCACGATGATCGCCACAACCGCTGAAACCGCTCCAAACTCGTCAATCAGATAGACAGTCATTCCTTTATCCGTTGTTATGCCTGGGAGTCCTTGAATGAACAGATTATGACTCGCGTGTAAAAACATACCGGTCCAGAGATTACCTGATTTCAATAAAAGTTTAGAAAAAAATATTGATTGAGGAAGAAGCTTCTTTTGGCCCCACAAGGAAACATATCTGTCATTTCACTTGAATAACTCCGTACTTTTCGAGCAGTTCGACAATATCGAGGATTTCCGGTGAATGGATCTTATCCACTCCTGATTTTTGCATGATCTCGGCTATAGTCATAAATTCTGCTGTGGGGAAAGGCAGTTGGAAGAGGAATTTCCCCTGGGGGATTGTCAGGTTGATTTTCCTTTCCTTGCGGTCCCGTCCCTCTCCGATCCAGATGACGACACTGCTGAAATAGGGATCGTATCGCGCTGTCGTGAACCTGGCTCCTGAATCTTTATTCTCGCGTATCTTTTTGGATAACGTCCCTTCAGGCTGTTTTTGTTCCAACAAAGAGGCCAGGTTAATGTCCATGACGATTTTTTTCTTTTTCAAGGAATAACGAAAGTAAGGGCGCTTTTTTTCATAAACCTCTTTTTTTGACAGAATGCCTAAAGAGGTCATGGCTTCCAGGAAATCCTGGGCGGTTTGAATATGAAGGTTCAGCCTTGACGCCGCTTCAGAGGCAGAGATATCTTTGTAGTTTACGAGCAGCCTGAAAATTTCCTCTGCAAAATCCTTTGCGAAATAGGTTCCCAGTTGAGCCGCTGTTTTAAAATCCATTTTTATTTCGCACCTGACTTCAATTCAATGATTATCCGGTTTTCCAATCCCTTTTTGTAGTACTCCAAAAACCGCATGAAGATATCACCCAAAGAGGCGCACAGGTGGTCAAAGGTCAGTTCTTCTTTAAACCGCTTGTAATCATACTCGGATATGTGGACAGAAATATTTCCTTCATTGTCAAAGGAGACATAGCTGATCTGCTGGAGATCGGGCTCCTTTAAAGGGCTTATCCCCATGGAAAAGGCGAGTATAATAACTTCTTTTTGAATGATCGATTTGACAATTTTCTCTCCTCTCATGAACCGCGCAAATCCCCTGATTTCATCCCTTGTATACTCTGTTTTACAGGCGGAGTAAGGTCGGTCTGTAAATCCGTTGAATGCCTCATGCACGTGTTCAGAAGCCAGATTAAACAGCTTGCGGGCATTGGATTCCAATTTTTCATTGCCGTAGAAAACGGGCCAGGTCAAAAAAAGTGCTCCAAAGCCGACAATAACATGGGGGATGTAGGTCTCGAGTGACAAAAATGATACAGAGAAGCGAGCCATGCTGTGCCATGTCCCGGTTCCGAAAAGCAGGCCCAAAATCAAGTAGGTGATCAGTTTTGTCCTGTGATATTCGATGACCCCAAAAACAATGAAGAAGCCGCCGAAAGCATAAGCGGAATAAGGAGGCTTTCCTGTTATGATGGCTTCAATCAGACTCAGGGATAGAAAAATAGCGACTGCATACGGCCCGATCCGGCCTATGGGCCCCCGAAGTTTTGATCGATTGGTCATCTGCTGGTCTCCTTTTTTTGGGAATTCTGTTTTTTTTCTGAGACAGATTTAGCTTTTTGAGCCTCGAGGATCTGGTGGACAATCATCTCTTTAACGTTCCCATCGTCTCCGAATACAAATGATATCTTATACCCGCTTGACCTGTAAATCCAAAGCCCTTTCTCATCAGGCCCCTTAAGCTGGATGACTTCTCCCTCAGAGTCAACAACGGCAAGGTTCCCATCCCTGAAAATGACTGTGAGCTCAATGCTTTCCATGGGAACAGGATATCTTCCTAGATAGGGGATGAATTTTTTCGGAACATCAGCACTGATTGTTTCCGCATCAGCCTTTTTCGGGAGCCTTGTCTTGATTAAGAGGGATAATCCGTTCACTTCACCCGAATCGTCTCTACTGAATATTAAATGTATTTGATTCGAAAGCAGACAGGCCCATATTCCCTCTTCATCTGGGTCATTAAATGCCAGGACCATCTTTTTCGGGATGTCTAACGCCAAGTTATTGTTTTGTTCGAAAACCTTGATGTCTCCCAGTTCGGGACTGGTGTATTTCCCAATATAGGGAGCGTAGGGGCTTATATCTGTCCGGGCCTCCTCCTCTCTGCCTGATCCGGGCCGAGAATCTGGGATTTCCCTTTTAATGACCGGTAAAAGAAGATGGGAGGCGTATTCCTGAGTGTGATATATTCTCTGAACAGCCGAAACATATTCTGTTTCCATCTCATTATGTCCTCCGGTGTTCAGATTTCGGGAATACTCGGGAAAAGAAGCAGATGAAATTTCCATACGGATACGTTCGCCTTTTGAAAAAGTGTACCCTGTATGACTCAAATCGATTGTAAATTCATAGATTTTATCTTTTTCCAGGAATTCAGGAGTTGACATGGAGTTCCTGAAACGCGCTCTGAGTACACCCCATGTCATACCTAGCGGACTTATTTCTCCGTCTTCGGCAACTGCATAGAGTGTTACACACCAGTCAGTGTCCTTTGCGGATGATGAAGCGTACACTACGGCTGAGATAGGTCCGGCGATTGTCAGAGGCTGTTCGAAGGGAGAGGTCTCGTAGACGAGAATATCTTCCCTGGTACTGACCAAATTTTTATAACGTTCCAGTGCTCTCTTTTTCAAATGGTCGATAAAACAGGGAGAGGGATCGCCCGGATCATATGTATACGTGTCATATTGTCTGGTTGAAGAGGATTTTTGTATTTGCAGAGTGCCATCCCCGCGTGATGTATTCGCCCCTTTCTCAGAGGATATGTAATACTTGACAAAAGACGTATCCGGTAATGGGTAGGTATCTGCTTTCAACCAGTTGTTTGGGCCAAAATTAAAGACCTGGACCAGCGGTTCGTTAATGATTCCGTTGTCTTTGCCTTTCAGCCAGTAATCAAACCACTTTATATACAGATTTATAAGACCGATGTCTGCAGCTTCTCCCAGATCTTGTCCGTAGAGATTTCTTGACGACTGGTCAGTATGTGCCCAAGGACCCATAATCATTTTGATGTATTTGTTTTTGGACTGTTTTAGACTGGAATATGCGAGTTTTGTTCCTCTGTTACCAGGATCGAACCACCCCGACTGAAGAAATACAGGAATATCGAGTTTTTTTAGCTTTTCAAGATAATTAACCTTTTCCCAGTACGAATCATCTGTATTGTGTTTAATCCATT
>JASFPJ010000229.1:0-5784 GCA_050116035.1 Candidatus Aminicenantota bacterium
CGAGCAATGTCTTTAAACCCGGAGTTTCCGCCATCTCCACCATGTCTCCGTAGGCCTTGATGGCATCTTCTTCTCTCTGAATCGCGAATTCTATAACCTGCTCGAAACTTTTTGTTTCCATGTATGTGTTCTCCTTTGTTAATTGATTCTGTTTACCAAATTCCACCGGCTGATCCGGACAGACCGCTGTTCCTCTCTACTCCTCTGGATTCGTCCTCTCCTGCGAGTGAACGGAAGAAAGCCAGCTCCTGTCTTGTTCAGCCGCGATTCTTTCTTGATGTTGTTCCTCTACCCTGATAGCAGCGATGATGTTGCCGATTGCATTTGAAAGTGAAATACAATTATAATGAATTGATTTTTAATGTCAACCGACTCAGCGAGATGAACACCCGCTCGTGGGAGGAGGCAGGAATGATCGAGGATTCGTTAGCCAAAAAGGCACAGAAACAACTCTACAAAGCGGCCATAGAGATCAAGCTGGATCACAACCTGCTTAAAATACTGGAACAACCCATGCGTGTTCTGAGGGTTTCTGTCCCCATCAAACTGGATAATGGAAAGACAAAAGTCTTTACAGGCTACCGCTGTCAGTATAATAACGCCAAAGGGCCGACCAAAGGGGGCGTCCGCTACCATCCCGATGTCACGGAGGAAGAAGTGGTGGCTCTGGCAGCCTGGATGACATGGAAGTGTGCCCTTCTCGACCTGCCTTACGGAGGGGCAAAGGGAGGGATCATCTGCAACCCGACAAAACTCTCTGAAGGCGAGCTGGAAAGGATGACCAGAAGATACACATCTGAGATCATGCCTATCCTGGGCCCGCATATCGACATCCCCGCTCCGGATGTCTACACGACTTCAAAAACAATGGCCTGGATCATGGATACATTCTCAATGATGAAAGGCTACACAGAACCCAGCATTGTCACTGGCAAACCAGAAATTCTGGGAGGCTCTAAAGGAAGAAAAGAAGCGACAGGAAAAGGAGTGGCGATCATCACACGGGAGTTCTTCAAGGCGCAAAAGAAAAGTCTTCAGGGCGCCCGTGTCGCTATCCAGGGATTCGGGAATGTGGGAGGCCACGCCGCTCACTATTTATCCCAGATGGGAGCCAAAATAGTGGCTGTTTCCGATGTATCCGGTGCTCTTGCCCATCCGGACGGTCTCGATGTTCCTGGACTCATAGATTGTGTGGAAAAGCATGCCTGTATCATCAAACATCCTGGAAAACAGATTGACAGGGAAGACGTTCTCACTCACGATGTAGATATTCTCGTCCCTGCTGCTCTGGAAAACCAGATTCACAAGAAGAACGCACATAAAATCAAGGCTAAAGTCATCGTCGAAGGAGCGAACGGACCCACTACGCCTGAGGCGGATGAAATACTGGAGAAAAAGAAGATTTCCGTGATTCCCGACATTCTGGCTAACGCCGGGGGAGTCGTAGTCAGCCATCTCGAATGGGTTCAAGCCCTCAGCGGGCTGTTTTGGGAAGAAGAACAGGTGAATACAGAGCTCGAACGAAAAATGGTGAAATCATGCAAAAAAGTCTGGGAAATAAGCAAGCAAAAGAATATCTCTCTCCGCTGTGCGGCCTACATCGTTGCCATCGAGCGGATTGCAGAAATCTACAGTTACAGGGGAATTTTTCCCTGACAAAAAAAGAAAAACAGGAAAAAAGAGGACAGGCTACTTTTTTCAAAGAAAAGGGACAGTCCCTATCTATCTTAACAAAATGACTAAAAGGGATAGTCCCTGAAAAAAGTAGCCTGTTGTTCATGCTCAGTCAATCGGCAAAATTTTTATAATGTCATTGCGAACAGAGTGAAGCAATCCCGTAAAAAGAAATGCATTTTTCTCTAAGAGATTGCCACGCTTCGCTCGCAATGACACCTTCGAGTTCGATATCATCACAAAAAGTGTTACCTAATTACAGAGCATAAACACCTATCCCCTTTTTCTGTTCCCAGAATGTTGTGAAACATTTATTATCCTGACAAGGCTGGATTTCAAGCTCTTAACTTATTCTTGATTTAGAGGTCCATTTCTTTTATCATGAGTATTCAATGCAGATAGACCCTAAAGCCATCGGTTCTCTACTCTTGGGATGGTTCGTCCCCGGACTGGGACATGTCTATCAAAAAAAATACTGGAAGGGCGGCATCTTTTTTGTCTGCATACTCTCCATGGCGGCTCTGGGTCTGTTCATGGGAGGCAAGATCTACTCCTTCCAGACAGAAAACCCGTTGACCATCCTGGCCTTTTTTTCTGACCTGGGCAGCGGCCTTCTCTTCATCCTCTCGAAAATTTTCTCTTTCGGAGTGGGAAACCTGAGAAACACGACGTTCGAATTTGGAACAGCTTACATCGCAGGCGCTGGACTCCTGAATTATCTCGTCGCGCTGGATGCCTTTGATATCGCTTCAGGAAAAAAAGAATGATCTGGAAAAGCCATTTTCTGTCCATGATTATCTACGCTGTCTTTGTCTGTATCGTTCTCGCGCTCATCAGAAGAAACGACAGAAAAAGCCAGATAAGATATGCACTTTTTCTCTTCCTCATCATGGTTGCCGGAGGCCTTCTTTTCGGCTGGTTCATGTATCTATTCACTCTCTAACTTCCCTGCATATTCACGGCTCTCTCCATCTTTGAATCCTCAAATTGATGTGTTATAATCTGCCCCTGAGTTGATGAAACTCCAAATCTATGAGTCAGCTATCGGCCTCGAAATCCACGTTCAACATCTGACTATGAACGATATTCTTCTTCCGAGCTTTTTTATGAGCTGAAAATGATCGAACTCTACCACATATGGAAACAGTATCAACCTCCAAGATGGGCTCTTTCGGATATCACTCTTCATGTCAAAAAGGGAGATTTTGTCTTTATTACCGGACCCAGCGGTTCGGGGAAGACAACGCTCCTCAAATTAATTTTTAGAGAGATAATTCCGACTCAAGGGCAAATCGTGATCGACAAAAGGAATATCCTCCGGATTCCCGACCATAGGATCTACGGCCTGAGAAGAAGCATGGGAATTGTTTTTCAGGACTTCCGCCTGCTCTTCCAGAAAAGAGTCTTCGAGAATGTGGCTGTCGTCCTTCAAGTTCTCGGGATTCCCCGCAAGGAAATCCGGCGCCGTGTGTTTAATGCGCTGAGAATGGTCAACCTTCACCACAAAATGTGGGAATATCCGCCTCAACTCTCGTATGGCGAGCAGCAGAGAGTGGCCATTGCCAGGGCTGTGGTGAACCATCCTAAAATACTCCTGGCTGATGAGCCAACTGGAAACCTCGATCCGGAACTAGCGAATGAAATCATGACCGTGTTCAAGGAGATCAACTTACAGGGTGCCACTGTGATCATATGCACTCATGACCGAGAATTAATCCGCCATTTCGGCGAGAAAATTTTGTTCCTGTATAAGGGAAAATTAATCCGAAAGGAAGAACTCTGATTATTCAAAAGCTCAGACATTCTGTTAAAGAGACGGTCAATAATCTCTGGCAGTACAGGATGCGCAATGTTTTCTCTATCACAATCATCTGTCTCTCCTTTCTTATTTTTGGAGTTTTCCTTTCTCTCTCAAACAATCTCTTCTACACAGCCAAGGAACTCTCGAAGAACATGCTTATCATTTTCTTTCTCGAGAAAGACCTGCCTGAAGAACAGAGGAATTCCGTTGAAAAAAGACTCAAGGAATCCTCTCTGGTTAACAATGTGCGCTACATAAGCACCGGGCAGGCATTGAGCCGATTCCAGCAAAATTTTCCAGAGCTTCAAGGCATCATCGAAAACATCGATGTCAATCCCTTCCCGGCGTCTTTCGAAACGAATCTCGCGGAAGAAAATCTCTCTCCTGAAACGATCTTGAGGTTTATCCAGGTCATGAAAGACATGGAAGGAATCGAGGATGCTCAGTTCAACAGGGATTGGGTGGAAAGGATGCAATCCCTCAGCAGACTGGCCAAAGCGATTGGCTTTTTTTTGGGCGGGATATTGGCTCTGGCCTCTTTTTTTATCATCTCTAACGTTGTCCGGCTCAACGTATTTGCCCGCAAAGAGGAAATCGAAATCCTCAGGCTGGTTGGAGCCACCAACTTTTTTATAAGGATTCCGTTTCTCCTGGAAGGGATTATTCTCGGGATTCTTGGGGGAATAATCTCACTGGCTTTGCTCTTTCTGTTGATAAAATTCTTTCCTCTCTATTTAGGCGCTTCTTTGGGCGCGCTGAATGAGATCATCAACTTTCGCTATCTTTCCTTCTCTCAAGTCACGCTGCTGATCGCAGGGGGCGCCTTTATCGGCTTCTTCGGAAGCCTCAGCTGCCTGTCTCGCTTCTTGAAAGTTTAACTGCACAGACGGACACATCGATCGTTCCCCCGCCATCAGCGTTCTCCTGAAAAAATTTCGCTCGCCCGTTTGTGGGCCTCCCGCAATGGCTCAGGGATTCTGAATCTGGAGCATTGAAGGACAACTTCTTTTGCATGAATAAAATCAATCCTGTGTCCTGGGGACAAGTAGATCGGCTTCACTCCTAGCCGGGTTCTCAAGCAGAGTCCAACCCTGTCTCCTTTGTCGTCCTTGAAAAAGCTGCAGGCTCCTCTATTCTCGGGTGGTGAGTCAGTAGGATAAAAAGGTGTCTTCGCGCATCCGATGGTACAGATATCGAGAGTGACGCCCACATAAGAGGCCAGCCCCATTTTCCTGGGGTGAGCGATACCATTCCCATCAACTAGAGTCACATCCGGTTTTGTTTTTAGCTTCCGATAGGCCACTAGAAAGACAGGCCCCTCTCGAAAGGCTAAAAAACCCGGAATATAGGGAAACCTGGATTCCCTGATGGCCACGACAGACTCCACAACCTTAAATTCGGGAATCTTGACCACGACAAGACTCGCCCCGATCCTTTTCTCCCTCCGGTCATAGCTAAAATCTGCTCCGGCCACCAGACCCACTCTTCGGCCGTCCCATTTGAGCTTGAGCTTCGAAGAGAGACTGCGTTGGACGAAGGCCGCTTGTTCCAGGCTTATTTTTGGCATCCTCTTTTCAGTATGATGAATGGGATCAAGTCTCTGTATTCCATTTTACCTATTCAGAAAATAAAAATATATGTATATTAAATGGTATTAAATGGGGACGTTCCCCAAGGTACCGCCTTAGATCAGAAAAAGGAAAAAGGGGACAGGCTACTTTTTAAATGAATGGGGACGTTCCCTGTTATTGACATGGTATGCCTGTTATCCTAAAATCCCAATACATGGCATCCTTAGGGCAGGACCTCAAGAGAGAAAGGGAACTCAGGGGGATTTCTCTTGAAGAAATCTCAAACTCGACCAAAATCAGCCTGAAGCAGCTTGAAGCACTCGAACAAGACCGTCTCGATGACCTTCCTGGTGAATTTTTCATCAAAGCCATCCTCAAAGCGTACGCAAACTCCATTGGGCTGGAAGAAGACACTGTCATGAACAAGTATTATGAAGAATCGCTCTTGCAGGAGCCATCTCCCGAATCTAAACATCATACAGAAAAAGTCAAGCCGCCACTCCCGAAAAAAATAATCGGCACCGCTGTTCTTGTTGTACTTTCCATAATCATCCTTATCTTTGTCTTCTTGACCTCCTGGGAAAAAAGAACTCCTATCCCTCAGGAAGAGATTAAGCCCTGGGCCCTTCTTCAAAAAAAGACCCCGATTTCTTTTTCTGAAATTGACCCTTCTGAGCCATCAGTGATTGAGGGCGAAAAGCTGGCACTTGAAATCTCATTCACTGAAGAAACATGGCT
>JASFPJ010000230.1:0-5737 GCA_050116035.1 Candidatus Aminicenantota bacterium
TGACATAACGCTTGACCTCAGGAAAATACTCTTTTAAAGCTGGCCCATGCGGCACCTGCACTGCTCCTCCCTGCCACCTCACGCTCCCATCTGGATTGTGAAACCGGATCATGGGACGGTAGATGGAATTTAGATTCTCATGAAACCGGTCATAAGAAAGCTCATCTTTAACAAACAAAAAAATCAAAATTGTACAGGCCAATCCCACTGACAATCCAAAAATATTGATCGCCGAATGGGATTTATGTCTTTTAATGATTCTAACAGCTATCTTTAGATAATTTATAAACATGTGAAACCTCCAGTTGAATCCATCGATTAAAAAGTAAAGAAAGGCCTTGACACACTGGCCTAAAAACCAGATCCGTGCCCAAAACAGGCCTTTTTCCTTCGCGAGATAACGATAGGTTTCGATCATATCCCCCAGGATGGAACACCCTCCTCTGTCCGGGAACATCTGTTGGATTAGCCACCCTGCAATCCGCGGAGGATGTCGGTGTTTTTTTTTCATGACTTTCATTCCTGCGGTACAGACAGCTCCTCGATCCCCGACCAGACAGACTCATGTGCTTTACGAACTTCCTTCAGGACTTTGACACCTTGTGACGTTAGCCGAAAAATTCGCTTGCTTTTTCCCCCACGTTGTGGTGAAGGATCTGCAAAATGGGATGTGAGAAAGCCTTTTTTTTCAAGGCGGCTTAGCATGACAAAAAGCGCTCCGTAGGCCCATGTTTTCCCTGTCGCCTCTTTGATCTGGTTCCTGATCGTGACGCCGTAGGCATTCTCCTTCAATCGCCAGACTGCCAGCAAAATGAATTCTTCCGATCGTGAAATGAATTTTCTGTCCATCGGACCTTCCTATATTATATACAACGTAGTTATTATCAAAAAGGTTTACATAAAAAACAAATTCATACCTTGCCAGAACAGACTCCTCCCCGTTTGCCCAGAATGTGACCAAATTTGCTTAAGATCGCCTAAATTCGCCTAACGGTGCAAAAAGTAAAGACAACGCAAATGATTTAAAATAGAGGTAAATGGCAGGTACGCTCTGAAAGATTCGAACTGCCGACCTTCTGATTCGTAGCCAGACTCTCTATTTCAAAATGAACTTCTCCCTTTTTCTTTGGCACTCAACTGTCACTAAGCTAGGCTACGTTCGCCTTAATTTTGCTAAGCATGGCCAAGGGAAAATAAAGACTCAAAAACTAATTTCCAGGAGAAATGTGGATGGCGGGAAGGTGTGGGAGTCGAACCCACCCAGGGCTTTTCACAACCCCATACTGGGTTTGAAGTCCAGAAGGCCCACCGGGACCTATACCCTCCCGCACGCTATCTTATCATGTCTCTATCCTCTATTCTGCGTATTTTGCCCGCACTATCAAAACATTCCACTGCAGCCCGTCCTGCTTTTTAAGAGCATCAGTTTATCACGAAGGTCGTCAATTGCGACACCTTTTTTTTGGGCCTCAGGCACCACCTAATTTTTTCCGATAAATTATCTACTATATTACCTAAGATGCTCATCCCGCTTCTATAATCCCAGACAGACTTCACTTTTTCCTTCTTGATGAATCCTTCGAAGAGGAAGAATCAGACGGCGATGGGCAGCATTCACAACAAGATGTCTCCTTCTCCTGAGATTTTATTGCCTTATCTTTTTTCGTTCTTTTCGTCTTGACAGAGGTCTTTCTCTCTGTGCTTTTTCCTTCCATGTTATTTATAATGGTTATTCGACCATCGGATTTGGTGACGATTTTTCCGATAACAGCCGCCTGGACAAGACCTCTCTTGTGGAGAAGTGAAACCAATCTTTGGCTTTGATCCTCACGGATGGAGATGAGAAGTCCCCCTGAAGTCTGAGGATCATACAAAACCTCCGTCATTTCCTTGCTCACACCTTTTTTCACTTTAACATATTGCGCGGCAAACTCCTTATTCCGTTCGACGGCGCCGGAAACCATGCCCTGTCGAACACAGCTCAACACACCATCGAAAACAGGAATCTGTTCCGCATAAACCTCTGCGGTGACTCCGCTTTGAACAACCATCTCACTCAGATGCCCCATCAAGCCGAATCCAGTGACATCTGTCGCTGTCGTTACGCCCATCTCTCTCATGATCTCAGAAGAGATTTTGTTCAACTCAGCCATGGATCGACTTATCTCTTTCAGTGCGGCTTCCGATGCTCTCCCTATCTGGCTGGCAAATCCGATGATTCCTGTCCCAAGCGGCTTGGTCAGGACCAACAAATCTCCAGGCCTGGCCCGGTCATTGGTGATAATCTCCTTCGGGTTGATCTCTCCCGTGACAGCGAACCCAAACTTGACTTCGTTATCCTTGATGCTATGGCCACCGATAACTACGACTCCTGCTTCTTTCATCTTGACAATTCCGCCAAGAAGCATCTGGTTCATGACTTTATGGCTCATTGTCTCAATGGGAAATCCGATTATCGAAAGAGCGGTGAGTGGCTTCCCTCCCATGGCATATATATCGCTCAGCGAGTTGGCAGCCGCAATCTGGCCGAACGTATAGGGATCATCAACACTGGGCGCAAAAACATCAACCGACTGAACAAGAGCAAATTCATCACTGATCTTGAACACTCCGGCATCATCGCAGGTATCTGCACTGACTAAGACTCTCGGGTCTGATATCTCTGGAAGGCCATCCAGGACTATCTTCAGGTCATTCTGGTTGATCTTGGACGCGCATCCGGCATTCTCGACAAACTTTGTCAACTCGACCTGTTCCGGCATATCCTCCAGGCGCTCTCCCGCGCACAGGCAGACATTCTTTTCTTTAAAAACATCACAGGGGCAGGCCTGCTTGGGATTGCAGATGCAGTGCCCCAGCTTAATGGA
Source organism: Candidatus Aminicenantota bacterium (assembly GCA_050116035.1). Lineage (GTDB taxonomy): Bacteria > Acidobacteriota > Aminicenantia > Aminicenantales > Aminicenantaceae > SOIA01. Next base: position 2,868 of record JASFPJ010000230.1, read on the forward strand.
ACGCTGCATGATGTCCTTTCTTTTTTTCAGGTCAATCATGGCTGGCCCTTCCTCTCTTCAGGGCGGACAGGACCGATTCGCAAACGGGAACGTCTTCTTCCTCCCGAATCGTCCTAAGGTCCAACAGAACCGCTTCTTTATGAACTCGCGTAAAAACCGGAGGACTGCCTAAACGCATTTTTTTTGCCAGGTTCTCTGCAGACGAATTGGCAGGCTGAACCTTCAGGAGCATAGTCGGTATTGTCTCTACGGGCACAGAACCGCTTCCCACCTGGGATCCTCCCTCTTCGAGCGAAAGCTCTGCCTCTTTCTTGATTTCTGCATGAAGCTTCTTCATCATTTTCCGTCCTCTTTTTTTCAAATCATCAATCTTCAAAGAGAACATTTTATAAACAGGATGTTTATCATTTATATTTTCAAGCTTGAGAAAAAGCCGCAATGTGGCTTCCATTCCGGCCAAGGTCAATTTCCCGACGCGCAGCGCTCTTTTCAGAGGATTCTTCTTTATTCTCCTTATAGTCAGTTCCTTGCCCACAATAATTCCGGCCTGCGGCCCTCCAATCAGCTTGTCGCCACTGAAACAGGCGACATCGGCTCCTGCCTTTATGCTGTCCTGGACAAGAGGTTCGGTTTCAATCCCGAACTCTTTCAGGTCCAGGAGTGCGCCGCTACCGAGATCGTCTATAAGGGGCAGGTTGTGTTCCTGGGCGATTGTGACCAGTTCCTGAATGGACGGCTCCTGGGCAAAGCCCACGATCCGGTAATTGGAATGATGAACCCGCATTATGGCCCCTGTGTTCTCTCCGATGGCAGCGATGTAATCCTTCAGATGTGTCTTGTTCGTTGTTCCCACCTCCCGGAGGATGGCCCCGCTCGCTGCCATCACATCCGGCATCCGGAATGATCCTCCGATCTCCACAAGCTGGCCTCGGGAAACGATCACTTCCCTGCCTTGAGCCAGTGTATTTAAAATGAGCATGGTGGCAGCTGCATTGTTGTTGACTATGGTGGCGGCTTCTGCGCCCGTCAATTCGGAGAGAAGCCCTTCGATATGAGCATCTCGATGACCGCGGCGCCCGGTCTCTACATCCGTAGCCAGAGTGCAGTAGCCATCAGCTGCTTTGTTGATGGCTTCCCGAGCTTCGTCCGAGAGAAGAGCCCTTCCCAATCCCGTGTGGAGGATGACTCCAGTCGCGTTAATCGCTTGATTCAAAGAGGATGAAAATTTCTCCTGGAGATCTTGTTCCACTCTTTTTATAATATTTTTTGGTGAAAGTTCTGATTTGGGAAATGATTTTTCATCGGACTTTCTGATCTCAGAACGCACCTCTTGCAGGATCCCTCGTGCGGCTTTCACTACAAGATCCCGGCTGTGTTCCTTAATCAAATCCTGAGCCTCTTTGATCTTCACCAGGCTATCGACTGAAGGAAGCTTGCGCAGAAGTTCTTTTGTCATTTTCATCTCCTATTCATCAGGATTCAGCACCTGACCAGTGCAAAGATGGCTCATGATATCCTGCCAGAATCTCATTTTGCATTTGCCTAATTTAACATTAATCTTTCCCCTTTTTCAAGATAACTCACCCAGCTCAAGAAAGGAGGAAAAACGGATTGCGGTTAATGGGGACGTTCCCCATTTATTTGATGATTTTGTCCTGCCTGTATTCATTCCAGACGTTTTCAAACCAGGTCTCTTCTTGAGGAATGGGCCTGATATCTACCCATTGTTTCTTGACTTTCGCGTTTTCATCCAGACTAATCCGGAGTATTTTCTGATTGACAAAGGCATCTTCTTGATTCAGGCTGAATTTCCATTCATCGCTGAGTGCTTCACACGGTTTCTTCCCATCCGGGTCCATAACAAGATAGGAACCTCTGCTTTTTCCTCCTTTTTCAAGATACTCTTCGATCGCCTCCAGGTAGAGAGCATGCGTAAGACAGAGGTCAAGGTTTTTAAAGGCTCCAGGGAGTTCCTTGGCTGAGGAGACCTTAGTCTTTTTTTTAAACCGGGAGTAAAGGCTCCAGGCTTCCTTGATCGCTACTTTGACCTTTTCTGGTTTCCGGATAGGGGCGCCGCAGGCTGACATTCTCTCCTGGATCTCTTCTCTTGCTTTATGCAAGGGGGCTTTTTCATCCGCATTGGAGTCGACCATCTGCCTGGCCAATCTATATTTACTCTTCACTTGTTCTTCAGCAGAAGCCAGAAAATGCTCTGTCTCCGGAGGAGCATCAGCGTACCTCTTCGAGATAAACAAAGCCGCCCGCAGGCTCCCCACCTGCCCCGAATTCAGCGCAGACCCGCCTGGCCGGTAGATACCGTGTGTGCCGTTGACCTCTCCCACTGGGAAGAGGTGTTGGATGTTGGATTCCCACCAGATATTTCCCTGAATTCCGCCGTTGTTGTGCTGGGCACAGACCGCGATTTCCAGGTAATCTTTGGACAGGTCAATGCCGTTGCTCTTATACAAGTCGATGGCCGGCTGGTTCATCTTCCTCAGTCTCTCGATGGGTGTCCCCAACAAAGCCCCTGATTTTTCGAGATAGGTAAAGGCTTCTCTATCCAGAAGGTCAAAAGAAAAATCTTCAAGAGCTCCCCTTCCCGATGGGTTCCGTGTGAAGTCCAAAAAGACTCTTCTCCCCTTCATCACAGTTTCCTGGAAGACTAAAATGTCTATCAAGGATGAACCGTATTCACGGACTTTTCTCGGGTCAAACGGCCACTGGTAGCCCTTTAAGAAAATCGCCGTGGCCAGCTTTCCCATATCCGGGAAGTAATGATTCAAAAATTCCTGCTCATCCTGGCCATTTACATCGGTGGAGATATACCGGGGAATGACCTGTTGGTATGTGCCAGAAAGATTCCACCTGAA
>JASFPJ010000231.1:0-5706 GCA_050116035.1 Candidatus Aminicenantota bacterium
GACGAAAAAGTCAAGTACATCATCGGTTAAGGAATAGGCACGAATGGCCTTATGCCTGTTCCGGTCTTCGTTAAAAAGCCGGAAGATGTCGACAAATTGATCTGGAACCCAATGTGTGTCCATAACCTCGCTCGGTTCCTTGCAGATGAGAAACAGAGAAAATCAAGAGAAAAACACACGGATGAAAGACCAATCGGGCTCATCGTTAAAGGGTGTGACAGCCGGGCTCTGGTCGTCCTGCTCCAAGAGAAATTCATTAACCGAGAGGACGTCTACATCATCGGGGTTTCCTGCGAGAGCGCCGGAGTCGTGGATGAGAAAAAACTCGCTAAAAAATTTAAAGATAAAAAAATCGAAGGAATCGAATTCGATGAAAAGGATAACATCGTTGTGACCACCAAGGATGGAAAAGCCAAAACCCCTGCTTCAGATATACTGGCAGAGAGATGCCTTGAATGCCACGCCAACTTTCCTGTCATCTACGATGTCCTTCTTGGAGAAAAAACCAAGCGGAAGCCGGAAAACCCTTTTCAATCCATAGAAAAAATGGAATCCCTTTCCGAAAAGGAGAAATGGAATTTCTGGAAAGAGCAGCTCTCGAAGTGTATCCGATGCTATGCCTGCCGTTCCGTCTGCCCGATGTGTTACTGCGATGAGTGTGTGGTGGATACAATCACTTTTGCAGTCACGGCAGACACGACCGCCGATGAAAAAGCGCAGAAGATCAAATGGTTAGAAAAATCCCCTGTTTTATCCGAAAATTTTGTATACCATTTCATCCGGGCCATACATTTAGCTGGGCGCTGCATCGACTGCGGGGAATGCGAGCGAGTTTGTCCTCTGGATATTCCCATCCGATTCCTGAACAAAAAACTGGAAAAAGAAGCCAAAGAGCTTTTTGATTATGATGCGGGTTTTGACCCTGAGCGACCCTCTTTAGTCTCTTCATTCAGGGATGAAGACCCCGAAGATTTTATCAGGTGAAACGATGGAAAAGGTACTGGCAAAAAAATCCCTCCCTCAGTGGGTGAAGACGCTCTCTTCTCATAATATTTTTGCTCCTGTCGAGAAGGAGGAACTCTGGAGCTATGAACTCATCGAGAATCCTGAACAGATCAGCCTGGACTATCCGAACACTGTTCTTTCTCCAAAAAAAATAATCTTCCCTCAGAGAGAAGTTTATCTGGAGTTCTTGGTTTCGAATGAGAATGGTTTGGAAGTGAAAGAGATTCTTCCTGATGAAAAACCTTCTATTATTTTCGGAGTGAGACCCTGTGACGCGAAAGCGTTAACCCTGACGGATAAGGTCTTTGGGGGAGACTTCGAAGACCTTTACTACTGGAACAGAAGAAAACACACAGCTCTGGTGGGCCTCTCCTGCAGCACACCCCCCTCTCCCAACTGCTTCTGTCTCACTGTGGACGGATCTCCGTTCTCTAAAGAAGGACTGGATGTGTTGATGACGGATCTCGGGGATAAATACTTCATAGAGACTATTACTAAAAAGGGCGAACAGCTCGTCAATTCAGCCAAGGCTCTCTTCAAGGTTCCAACAGAAAAAGACAAGAAAAATCTGACGAAAATCCAAACAGAGGCCAAGAAAAAGATCAAGCGTCAAGTCGAAAACATCAAAAAAATCCCCCCAAAACTCAAAGATATGTTCGACACTTCACTCTGGGATGAAGAATCCATGAGCTGCATCCGATGCGGGATCTGCACTTACCTCTGCCCGACATGTCACTGTTTCGATATCAACGACGAGGTCGATTCACACTCTCCTCTCAAGGGGAAGAGGGTCCGAACCTGGGACAACTGCCAATTCCCGGATTTTACCATGCATTCTTCAGGACACAATCCCAGGCCGGATAAGGCCTCCCGGTTGCGCCAGAGAATCATGCATAAATTCCAGTATTTTGTCGAACGGCACAAGAATTATCAGTGTACGGGGTGCGGACGGTGTATTTCACAGTGTCCAGTCGGAATAGACATTATAGAAGTTCTCGATAAGGTGAGAGATTATGGAGCGTAATACCTATATTCCAAAACTGGCCAAAATCATTGATATCAAGGAAGAAGTCGGCGGCGCCCGGCCCATTAAAACCTTCAGGGCTGAGTTTCAGGAAAAGAATGGTTTTTCTTTCAAAAGCGGACAGTGTGCCATGCTCTCTGTTTTTGGAAAAGGGGAATCGATGATCTCTATTTCCTCCTCCCCTCTGGTCAAAGATTACCTGCAATTCAGTATATTGAAGATGGGAAGAGTCACCTCTTCTATTCATGACTTACAATTGGGAGACGCCATAGGAATCAGGGGCCCTTACGGAAATAGCTTCCCGATGGAAAAGTGGAAAGGGAAAAACTTGATATTTATCGGAGGGGGTATCGGACTGGCTCCCATCTGGTCAGTTCTCCACACGGCTCTAGGAAAAAAAGAAAATTACGGAGAGCTCATGTTGATCTACGGAGCGAGGACATCAAAAGATATTGTGTTCAAGGAAGAACTGGAAGAGCTCCGAAAAAAGATGAAAGTCCACCTCTCCGTGGATGTGGAAGAGCCGGAGTGGAAAGAGTTCGTTGGGTTTGTTCCCCTGAATGTGCTGGAAATCAAACCGTCACCCAAAAACGCGATCGCAGTGACCTGCGGCCCACCGATCATGATCAAATTTGTCATTCAAAACTTAGAGGCCCTGGGCTTCAAGGACGATCAGATTTACACAACTGTCGAGAACAAGATGAAATGTGGAATCGGAAAATGCGGAAGATGCAATATCGGTATGCATTATGTGTGTAAAGACGGTCCTGTTTATTCATGGGCCGAACTCAAGAATTTGCCTCAAGAATATTAAAAGGAGATATCGCGATGGCAACACAGATGACAGCCAAAAAGAAGCCAGTCAAATCAACTCAAGCAAAAAAGGCAAAAAAAGATAAGACAAAAAAAATGGCTACAGTCTTTATTATGGGAAAAGCCCATGAAGTTCCTGCTGAGGCGACGATCATGGGGGCTATCGAGTACGCTGGCTACCAGATAAAAAGAGGGGCCGGATGCCGCGAAGGATTCTGCGGGGCCTGCGCCACTGTCTACCGCATGCCCGGTGACTATAAAATCTATACAGGTCTCGCCTGCACCACAATCGTTGAGGATGGCATGTGGCTCTCTCAGCTTCCCGCAATTCCTGCCCAAAAGCCAGTCTATGATATCAATAAGTTAGAACCGAATGTGGCCACGTTCCAGAAGCTCTATCCCGAGGTCTTCCGCTGTGTTTCATGCAACACCTGCACGAAAGCCTGTCCTCAAGACCTGGAGGTCATGGATTACATCAATGCAGTCATAAGGGGAGACATCGAAGCAGTCATGGACCTCTCCTTCGACTGCCTCAGCTGCGGGCTGTGCGCTATCAGATGCCCTGCTGAAATCGTCCAGTTCAATGTTGGGCTTCTTGCGAAAAGGCTTTATGGAAAATATCTCGCCAAAGAAAGCAAACAGCTCAAGAAAAGAATAAATGAAATTAAAAAGCATAAATACGATAAAGAATACGATGAAATGATGAATATGAAAAAAGATAAATTGAAGAAAAAATACTATGAAAGAGACCTTGAATAGAACAATGCTCTTATCTCAAAAAAACATGTTAAACAAAAGTATATTCTCAAATACCTGTGTCATTGCGAGAAACGAAGCGAAGAAGCAATCCCATGATGAGATTGCCGCACTTCCTTCGCTCACTCACAACATGTAAGGAGTATCCGATGTATCCAGAATACATGAGCCCATCACTCGAAAAAGTCACTCAAACCCGGAATAAGAGGTTTGAGCTAGCCAAATCAGGGAAACCCGTTTTTCCTCAAATGAGTGCTGAAGAACGGGAGGAAGTCCTGAATAAATTCCATCCGGACTACAAACCTGATGCCAGACGCAAGATAAGAATCGGTCCCAATAAAGGTGAAGTCATCACCACAGAAGTGGCAGACATGCTGGAGTCGCACTCCAGGATAAAGCCCAACATGTTCGACCTCACCAAGCCTGATTATGAAACGGATGTTTTGATAATCGGTGGAGGCGGGGCTGGTTGTGCAGCCGCTATCCTCACCATGCAACAAGGTGCAAAATCAATTATCTCCACCAAGCTTAGGTTGGGTGATGCCAATTCGATGATGTCTCAAGGCGGCATGCAAGCAGCCGTGACCGAACAGGACCCCCCGACACGACACTATCTGGATGCCATCGGAGGAGGCCATTTTGACAATAAACCTGAACTTGTCCGTGCTCTGACCGAAGACGGGCCTGAAGTGGTGAAATGGCTTGAAGATCTGGGTGTTGTATGGGACAAGCATGATGATGGTTCTCTACAGGTCCTCCATGGAGGAGGCACCTCCAGGAAGAGGATGCATTCCTGCAGGGATTATACCGGCGCGATTATCTTGCGGACTCTGATGGATGAAGTCAGGAATCATCCGGACAAAATCACCATTCTTGAATTTATGCCCATTGTCGAACTCCTCCTGGACAGCAAAGGTCAATGTGCCGGTGGAGTCCTGTATAACATCGAGACAGAGGAATATTTCACCGTCAAAGCCAAAGCTACGATCATTGCCACAGGCGGATACGGACGGCTTCACATCAGAGGTTTCGACACAACCAATCATTACGGAGCCACTGGAGATGGCTTGATAATGGCTTATCGAGCCGGCGCAAAACTCATGTATATGGATTCGGTTCAGTACCATCCTACCGGATCGGTCTTTCCTGAACAGATCGCTGGCTTCTTAATCACCGAAAAGATTAGAGGAGCTGGAGGGCAGCCTCTTAACAAACACGGCGAACTTTTTGTCTTCCCGCGCGAGCCAAGAGATGTGGAAAGTTCCGCATTCATCAGAGAATGTCTGGAGAGGAAAAATGGCATCGAAACTCCAAGCGGCCGTCTTGGGATTTGGCTGGATTCCCCGCTTATCGAAATGCTCCAGGGAGAAGGTTACATCAACAAACAGTTCCCGGCCATGCACCGCCAGTTCATCCGCTACGGGATTGATATCACTGAAGAGCCGATGCTCGTCTATCCTTCCCTTCACTACCAGAACGGGGGAGTTGAGATAAACGTGAAATGTGAAACAAACATTCCAGGTTTGTATGTGGCTGGCGAAGCTTCGGGTGGTGTGCACGGAAGAAACCGACTGATGGGAAATTCCGTTCTGGACTACAACGTCTTTGGCCGCCGGGCTGGAATATCCGCCACCTCATACAGCAAATCTGTCAAATTGGGCTCTCTCACTCTGCAGCATATCACAGAATATGAGAACGAGCTGAAAAAAGCCAAGATTAAAACAGACCTCATCTCGCCTGTTCTCCTGCCATCCTACACGCCAGAGGATGTGAGAAAACGGCAGCTGACAGCTCACTACGAAGGCACCCTCCGCTAGTCATTCATAAAATCTGTCGACACTACATACTAAATAATAATTAAAAACATCTCTATCTTATGTCGACAGCTTTTCCCCTTTGGGCGAGCAAATCTGACGACCTCTTCTTTAAAAAATTGTCATCGCGAGTGAAGCGTGGCAATCCCGTAGAGAGAAATTATATTATTACTGGATTTAAGATATCCTTTTTACGAGATTGCTTCACTCCGTTCGCAATGACATAATAAAAACGTTTCCGAATGATTGAGCATAAAAATCTGTCCTCTTTTCGAGCTTGGTAAAAATTATGTC
>JASFPJ010000232.1:0-5702 GCA_050116035.1 Candidatus Aminicenantota bacterium
GGCAAGAGCTTGGGCGATTCCAGCAACCTCTGTATGACCTGCCACCAGGGCCGGAAATCAAAACTCGACATTGACACCGCAACGGCTTCTGCGGGTCCATACGATTTTAGAGACCACAATGTTCATTATTACCCCGCTGCGGCTGTTCTCTACGGCACAGAAGTCCAGGGCGGATACGAATTTCCAGGGAAGATTTATTCCGGGCAAAATACATTTCCAAGCCACAACGGAAGGTTCGACACCTGCGTGGAATGCCACATGGGCACAAACACAGCCAGAGAAACTCATGAACCCAGTGACCACAATGTGCACAAGCCCAATCCAGAAGACTGCGTCTACTGCCACGGATACGATGTATCCCAACCCAATCCAGGAGCAGACCCGACAAAGTTCAAATTCAGCGGTATCCGTCCCGCCTCGATTCCTGATTTTGATGCAGATGCAGACATCACTGAATCCATCAAAAATGAGCTCGAGGGCTTGAAAGAAGCCCTGTATGCTCAGATCCAGTTCTACGCAACCAATACCCTAGCTGCACCCATAATCTACGCAGATAACTATCCTTACTTCTTCAACGATTCCAACGGAAACGGCCAAGTGGATCCCGGAGAAAACATTTTCCCCAATCAGTACGGCAGTCAAATGGACGCCGCTCTGCTGAAGGCCGCTTACAATTACCAGTTCAGCAAGAAAGAACCCCATGGTTTCATCCACAACCCCTATTACATAGCCCAACTTCTGGTGGATTCAATAGAGAGTCTCGCCGGAAACGTCGCCGCATATATCTGGCGCTAAATCGGATACAAAGCCGTTTTATGGCTGATAAAAGGGGTGGCATGTAAATATGCCGCCCCTTTTTTTACCTCATCATCAGGAATATAAGGATTGACTCTTTTCATTGAATATCATTTATCCTCTATTCTTATATCGACAGGAAATCTTCTCATTTTCACGGCTACACCAGAGAGAAAGAACGCTTGAATACAAGTAGAATAAAAAAAAGAATAGAAACGATTTCTTTTTTTGTTGATAAAAATATAGTAATTCTATATAATTAGTAATTAATAGTTTCTGAGCAACGGATCAGTCCCCTTGAATATTGTTTGACACTTGATGTTCCTGATGATATAAATTTGAGAAATTCAGGGAACAAATCATTCAAGGAGGGAATTATTGAAACTTAAACCTTATGTCATCATCCTTATGAGCATTGCCCTGTGTGCTGTTGCGTATACTCAGGAATGTTTGAACTGCCACAAGAAAGTCAATCCGAATATCGTCTCGGATTGGCAGCTCAGCAAACACAGTCAGAACGATGTGGACTGTTCTGTTTGCCACGGCGACAAGCACAAAGATCCGTATGACGTCGCAAACGTTGAAATCCCGACTCCCGACACATGCGCCAGTTGTCATGATGAAAAAGTCGAGCAGTTCAAAAAAGGCAAGCATGCTCCAGCCTGGGCAGCGATGAATGCCATGCCCACAACACACTGGCAGCCCATGGAATTAATGCAGGGAATGAAAGGCTGCGGTGGTTGTCATAAGATCGGATTGAAAACCGAAGAAGAGATCAAAGAACTGAAAGAAAAAGGGGCCGGATTCGGCGTGGCTTCTTGCGATGCCTGTCACACTCGACATGTCTTCTCTGCTCAAGAAGCCAGGCAGCCTCAGGCCTGCCAAACCTGTCATATGGGATTCGACCACCCCCAATGGGAAATGTATTCAACATCCAAGCATGGCGTTCGCTACTTACTCAAACAGAACAAAACTCTACCTGAATCAGTCGCGGCTCCCACATGTCAGACCTGCCACATGCAGGAAGGAAATCATGAAGTCCGAACGGCCTGGGGATTCCTCGCTGTCCGTCTACCCATGCCCGAAGATGAACAGTGGGCTGCAGATCGAGTCACAATCCTCCAGGCTCTCGGAGTGCTCGGGCCTGACGGCAATCCAACAGCAAGGTTGGATGTTGTGAAAGCGGCGGATGTCGCCCGCCTCACTCAAGAAGCTTGGCAAAAAGAGCGGGACAAAATGATAGAGACCTGTAATCAATGCCATTCTGTGAATTTTGCCAAAGCAGAGCTGGAAAAAGGCGACCGGATGATCAAAGAAGCAGACAACGTCATGGCAAAAGCCATCCGCGTCATTGCTGCTCTGTACCAAGACGGAATTTTAGCTCAACCAGAAAGCTATGCTTATCCTTTCCCTGACCTCCTGGCATTCCAGGATGCACCCACTCCCATAGAACAGAAACTCCATGTCATGTTCCTCAAACACCGGATGAGAACCTTCCAGGGAACATTCCATGCGAATCCTGACTACGCCTGGTGGTATGGCTGGAGCGAAATGTTGATGGACCTGGCCGAAATCAAGGAAAAGGCTGAGGATTTGCGTCTTAAGCATGGAAAAAAATAAGGCGGCAAGATAAGGACACAATTGAACGAATCGAAAAGATATTAAAGCTGACTCAGAGTAAAAAGAATTAAAAAGGTTTTTTTCAAAACAGGTCACTTTACTTCAGTCAGAATAATCGTGTATTAAATAGAAAAGCTTAATACATCTATAATAAATTAACAATACGGAGTTCAAATGAAATCTCTATTCAAATATTTATCGTCGGTGAAGCTGGCCATTGTTCTCCTGATCATTATCACTCTGGCTTCAATGCTCGGCACCCTGATTCCTCAGCAAAGGAGCCTTGAGGAATACGTTGCCCGCTACGGCCAATGGGCGAATTTGTTCCATAGACTCCAGCTCACGCGGCTCTATCAATCCTGGTGGTTCATTACAGTCCTCATCCTTTTTGCCTTGAATATCATTGTCTGCACTCTGAATCGTCTTTCTCCCAAATTAAAAAAGACATTTCGGCCACGTGTAGCCACTGAAGCAAAAGATATCAATGCATTAAAGACAAAGGAAAAGCTCAAGACACACGCAAACCTGGATTCAACCAGAAAGACAGTGCAAAAGGAGCTTTCCTCCCGGCATTACCGTATTAGAGAGACACAGAAGGAAAACAAAGTCTTCTTCTATGCCCGGAAAAGAATTTTAGGATGGTTTGGGGCAGACATTGTCCATCTCGGGATTCTTATCATCATCGCCGGAGGGATCATCAGTGGGATCGGGGGATTCATGTGGAATTTGACTTTTTCAGAGGGACGCATCCTGGATGTTCCGAGAGGGGAGTTCAAACTCAAACTGGATAAATTCGAAACCGAATACTACCCCACAGGCGCTGTTAAGGACTGGAAGAGCACTCTCACAGTTCTTGAGGATGAAAGGCCAGTCTTAAAAAAGATTGTCGAAGTCAACCATCCCCTCTCCTATAAAGGATTTGTCTTTTACCAAAGCGGCTACTCCTGGGACTGGAGAAATCCTTCAGTTGAGATATTGGTCAAAAAAAGAGAGGACTCTTCTTTTTCAAGAAAAATCGAATTGAAAATCGGAGGGAGAGTCAGGCTCGAAGGGGAAAACATCGAGGTTTCATTTCTCGATTTTATTCCTGATTTTGTCATCGGTGAGAAAGGCCAGATCACAACCCGCTCACTCGAGCCCAACAATCCAGCTGCTTTTATAGAAGGATGGCAGGCGGAAGAAAAGATCTTCTCCGGCTGGATCTTTGCCAGGTTCCCGGACTTCGACCGGATTCACTCAGAAAAAGAAACGAATCTGACTTTTGAACTCAGGGATTTCAGTGCGGGTCAGATTTCAATCATCCAGGCCTCAAAGGACCCGGGTGTGAATTTTATCTGGGCTGGGTGTGCGATTGTGATGATCGGACTGTTTCTGGCTTTCTACTGGCCCCCTCGAGAAATCAGAGTAGTCATGGAAGGAGCCGGGAATAAAACTGAAATAAACGCAGGTGGAATCGCCTCGAAAAGCAAGGATACTTTCACATCCGAATTCAAGAACATCACGGAATCCATAAGGAGATCAAAGTGAACGAATCAACACTTTTCCTCATTACTTTTATACTTTATATAGTTTCTGCGTTCTTTTACTTTTCCTTTCTTTTCTCGAAAAAGGAAAACTCGGCAAAGATTGGCTACTTTTTCGCTTCTGCGGGCCTTGTAATCCACACACTGGCTCTGTTCTGGAGAACCATCGAAAGCGGTCATGCTCCCTTCACTAACATGTACGAATCCCTCTCTTTTCTCTCCTGGGCTTCCATTCTGGCCTACGTTATTATCGAGACAAAGTTTAAAATTCGAAAGGCCGGACCCTATTTCATGCTGATCGTCATCGCTTTAATGGCCCTGGCTTCATCCCCGCTGATGCCCAAGGAAGCGACACCACTCGTTCCGGCCCTCCAGAGCTACTGGCTCTGGCTGCATGTGTCGGTCACGCTTCTCGGTGAAGCCTTCTTCGCCATCGCTTTCATCACGAGCATCTTGTATCTTGTGGCAGACTCGAAAGAAAAAAAAGGAAAGAAGCCCGGTCTCTCGTCTGAAAAACTCGATTCAGTCAGTTACAGATGCATTGCCATCGGCTTTCCCCTCTTTACTCTGGGAGGCCTTGTCTTTGGGATGATCTGGGCCTATAATGCCTGGGGAAGGTACTGGAGCTGGGACCCGAAAGAAACCTGGAGCCTGATCACCTGGTTCGTGTTTGCCCTCTTTCTTCATACCCGGATTGTCATGGGCTGGAAGGGGCAACGTTCCGCCTTCGTCGCCATAATCGGATTCTTAGCCGCACTTTTCACTTACTTTGGTGTGAATTATCTGCTATCCGGACTTCACAGCTACGCATAAAAAGCCGAAAAAAGAGAGAAAATCAAGAGGAACTCTACGACAACTTGAGGATTTCCAGTTGAAACTTAAAAAAATGGATAAAAAAAAGAAAAGGAGAATCATCCTGCTTGCGGCAGCAGGCTTTTTCCTCGTTCTTCTGTTAGGCTCTGTGGAGTATACCTCTCATTCAAAATTCTGTTCCTCCTGTCACTACATGAAGCCCTTTTACAGAAGCTGGGAAACTTCATCCCACAAAGAAGTGGAATGCAGCACCTGTCATTATGGCCCCGGAGTAAAATCCAAAGCCAGAGCAAAAATCGAGGGCCTCATGCAGCTCGGCAGATACTGGACCAAACTCTACTTGAAATCAAAACCCTGGGCTGAAATTCCTGATGAGGCCTGCCTTCGCGAAGGATGCCATGACAAAAGGCTTCTGGAAGGGCAGGTCAGTTTCAACAAAGTTGTTTTTGACCATAAAATTCACTTCACAGACTTAAAAAGAGGCAAACAGCTCCGCTGCACGAGCTGCCATTCGCAAATTGTCCAGGGCGAACATATTGTAGTGACTCACAGCACATGTTTCATCTGTCATTTCAAAGAAAGCGAGCATTATCCCAAAATCAGCGACTGCTCCCACTGCCATGAAAAGAGCACTCTCATTTCTGAGAAGACATCAAAATACAATCACACGCTTGTCTTTGACAGTGGTTTCACGTGCGACAAATGCCACAGCCACACCATCATCGGAGACGGGGAAGTACCCCGGGAAAACTGTTATAAATGTCACTGGGAAACGGACAGGCTGAATCAATACGATGATACTGACCTCATGCATTCAGAACATATCTATTCCCACAAAATCGAATGTAACCTGTGCCACTTGGATATTCAACACAAGATCATAAAAGATATTGATGCTATTTCAGATTGCACAACATGCCACACTGACTCTCATAAAACACAGAAAATCCT
>JASFPJ010000233.1:0-5699 GCA_050116035.1 Candidatus Aminicenantota bacterium
GACATTATCATCTTTTGGATTTTGAATGGATTATTTGAATGAGATAATTAATTTTGTGGGGACTTCCGGATGAGCGGTATCTTTGGAACAACAAATAATTAAGCCTGCGAATCATTTATGTAGGAAGTATCTCATCATAAGCGCCAAAATAGAGTTGATTTTTTTTGAGAATGGATTTAGTTTTAAGTCCTCGAAAATGAAAGGAGGTCAAGTATGATAAGCATGAGAAATGTTTTGAGTTTTTTGATTATCGTGATTCTGTGTGCGTCCATAGCCCAGGCCGAGAATCCTCTCGCTTCGAAAAAACTCATTCAAGCTCTTGTCGATGAAGTATCCGGGGAGATCGCTTTTAAATACACGGTCCTGATTTCCCACTTTGACCGCATCCAGGCATCGGAAGGCTGGCATGATTCAGCTCTTCTGATCAAGAAGGAATTGGAGAAAATCGGATACAAGGATGTGGTTCTCGAAGGGTGGCCCTCGAATGGATCCACGTATTATTATACCTATAAAACTCCTATCGGCTGGCGGGCCAGGCATGCAGAACTTTGGATGGTATCTCCAAGAAGAGAGAAGCTGTGTTCTTACGAGGAGATTCCTCTGATTCTTGTCAAACACAGTAATTCAGCTGACGTGGAGGCAGAGCTGGTCGATGTGGGAACAGGGGTCGGTGAGGAGTCTTATAAAAACAAAGATGTGAAAGGAAAGATAGTCCTGGCGACGGCTTACACCGGAACTGTAATGAGGGAAGCCGTGCTCAAAAGAGGAGCCTTGGGTGTGGTCACATGGTATCCTCCTGAAGTCAGGCCTGGCTATCCCAACATGATTCGTTATACCGCCATCTGGCCGACTTGGGAGGAACGGGAAAAGATTGGCTTCGGCTTCAATGTCAGTAAAAATCAGGGTTGGCGATTGAAGAAAATGCTGGATGAGGGAAGAAAGGTTGTCTTGAAAGCGGATGTGGATGCGGAGTACTATGAGACTGAGGTTGAAGTTCTGTCCGCAGCCTTGCCCGGAAGCACTGAGCCGGAAAAGGAAGTGATGATCATCGGACATCTCTGTCATCCTCTGCCGAGCGCCAATGACAATGCCAGCGGAAGCGGAGGGATGCTGGAGATGGCAAGGGCGTTAAAGAAGATGATAGACAAGGGATTGATCAATAAACCCAAAAGGACGATCCGGTTTCTCTGGGTGCCGGAATTTGCGGGGACCGTTCCTTATATTAAGGCCTATCTTGAACGAACCAGAAACACATTGGCTGTCATTAACTGCGATATGATCGGCGAAGACCTTCATTTGACCGGAGGAACGTTTAACGTCACCTGCACTCCCGATTCACTGCCCAGCTATCTCAATGACGTTGTCGTCAATTTCACCAAACTGGCAGATAGACTCAACTTGAGAAGTATGAACGGAAGCAATCATCCTTTTGCTTACAGGATTCGTCCTTTCGGAGGAGGGAGTGACCACTACATTTTTAATGATGGCGCCTTGAGTGTGCCCTCAGTGATGTTCGGTCATGGAGACACATTTCATCACACAAGTCTTGACACTCCCGATAAAGTCGATGCGTCAGAACTTCGCCGGGTGTGTTTTGTCGCTCTAGGCTCGACATATTACATGGCCTCTGCATCCGAGGAGGAAGCCAAGAATCTGGCCCGGCTTATCGCCAGAAACGGAATTTCCCGTCTATCAGAAGATTACTATGATACTCTGCCTCGAATGTTTGAAGCGGATGATGCCGCGAAACTGCATGAGGCGTATAAACAGGTCTTGAATGTGGTCGAACATTCTCTGCAGAGGGAAATTCAATCTGTTCGTTCGACTCATGCATTTGTCAAAAATGCACAAACGAAAAAGGAGATTGACAGAACCACTGAAAATTTAACCCTCTTGGGCAATGGCTTGAGCAAAGAAGCACAGAAGTTATATGCAGACCTCTGTCGGAAGTTCGGGATGAAACCGAAACCGGTGACTTTGACCGCAGAGGAAAAAAGGTTGAGCCGAGTCGTTCCTTTGAGAGCGGAAGATTTTGTTTGTCCTCTTCAGTCTTCCTATGTCGAAGAAAAGCTCGGCCAGGGAATAATGAGGCCGCTCAAACTCCGCGGGAATGCAGCCTATGAAGCCATAAATTTTGCAGACGGAAAAAGGAGTATTTATGATATTGCTCGTGCGGTGTCAGCGGAATTTGGTCCTGTGAATGCGAAAGATGTCGAGGATTTGTTTAAAATACTTGAAAAAACGGAATTATTTAGATTGAAGACCATGTAAACTGGAAGAGTTGGAGTAGTCATTTAGAATGAAAGAGAGAACGGGAGCGAAGAACTTTTTCCAGGAGCTGGTCAAAAGCCGGAGGAGTGTCCGGCGCTATCTGGATAAGCCTGTGGAGAGGGAAAAGATACTCACCTGCATCGAAGCGGCTCGTTTGGCGCCTTCCGCTGATAATGTCCAGCCTTGGAGGTTTTTGATCATTGACGAGCCAGAGCTAAAAATACAGTATGCCAAGGAGATTTTTTCAGGAATCTATTCTATATCCAAGTTTGCGGAAAAAGCGCCTGTTTTGATTGTGATCTTGGCCAGACTGGATATCATTGCCAACAGAATCGGGAAGCAGATCCAAAACATCCAGTATTACCTGCTGGATATAGGAATAGCCGGAGAACACATCGTTCTGCAGGCCCAAGAACTGGGCTTAGGCACATGCTGGATCGGTTGGTTCAACATACGCAAAGCCAGAAAATTTCTGAAAATACCACGGAAATACAAGATAGTTTCGATGCTGGCCATGGGATATTTCGAGAAAAGACCTCGAAAGGAGAAGAAGAGGAAAAAGCTCGAAGAGATAGCCTGGTTCAATAAAATAAAGTAAAAGAAGGGGACGTTCCCCAAAGGAAAGGAAGGGGACGTTCCCCAAGTTACCACCTTAGATTAATAAGTTTATCTGCACATAATTATTTAATAAACGATAAGCTAAAATATTTGAAATAATGAGATAAGGTGGTACCTTGGGGAACATCCCCATTAGATTAATTAAATTTCAACTTTAAAGATGCCTTTGAAGGCGAAGCCGAAAATTACGGAAAGTGCGAAATAAACGATGATCCAGTGGATACGCCATCCAAAGAGATTCATGGACTGAGAAGGATATTTGATCTCTAGAGATTTGACCGGACTATTTCCAGGAAGAGGGGCTTCGCCAGGGTTGAACAGTTCACCCATAAAATTGCGGCGGATCTTAACGGGGGAGATCTTGCTCAGAGGACTTTGAGCCACGGCCACTTGCTTGACAATCCTTTGCCCGTTGACTGTGAGCGCTAATTCGTGAATGCCTGTTTTTTCGGGTTGGAGCCGCCAGTTCACCTCCCCCTTGTCTTCGATCCTGAGTGGCAGGGTTTCCACAGCCAAACCTGAAGAGGTTTCGATCTTGAACTCAACATCGAGGAGGCTTTGGTTTATTTCCAATTCTGCTTTTAATATCGTCTTCTGGCCTGGTGTCAAAGAATGATACCCGAACCATAGATTGAGCTGGATCAGGATTAGGATGAGAGGAATGATCATGACCAATAGAGGTTTGGCTGCATAGCCGATGTATTTCAGATTATAGCGGAAGATTTTGCCTTGGGCTTTCAGAGAAATACTCAGGCTGTCTTTAAACAGACGGAACTCGAGAAGATGGGCCTTTATTTTATTCTTGACGTTTTTTATTCCCTGTTGGTTAGAGGTGAAGCGAAAAACAAAGAGCATCAGAAGTGCAGTCAGGAAAGAAACGAGAGTCATTCCGATCCAGGGACTCATGTTTCTGAAAGGGAAAAAGATGATTTCGAAGATTTTGCCGACGATGGAATTGAACACCCACATTCTGCTTTATCCTTTGTTTTTCATCTTCTTTTCATTTCGATAATGAATAGTCTGGATCGAGTTTTCTATGAGATGTATCCCAATCCTTTGAGTTTTTTCTTGATTTCTTCCTCTGAGTCTGATTCTTCGAGTTTGACGATTTCCTTCTCGAGACAGTGAGTGATGAATTCTTCTGGGGATGAATAGCCGGCCATCTTCGCGAATTTTTTCACTTTCTCCATTAAGTCTTTGTCCAGTTTGATTTTGGCTTTTCCCATTTTATCTCCTGAATTTTAGAATATTGGTTTTCCGATCATCTCCTTGGTTTTTTCTATGCCATAAATTTGGAGGATTGTCGGAGTTATATCAGAAAGGGCGGGTGAATCGACTTTTATTTTCTGGTTGGTAACCAGAATACCAGGGACCACTTCTGGGGCCACGCAGTGATCGCCACTCCATTTTTCTGTGTTATCTTCGAGAATTTTTCTGGGAATCCTTCCTAAAGGAGCCGACCAGGAAACGCGGTATCCCTGATTGTAGCCGATGATGATATCTGGAGCTTTATCCATGTGAGCGCCTGAGTAAACATCCTGAGCCGCGAATGCCCTCAAGACTGGCCTTTCTCCGGTTTCTGGATCCTGGAAACTCTCTAAATTTTGAATGATCTCCCGAATGAGTGTTTCTTTCTCTGCTCCGGGATTGACGATGCCTTCTCCTTCTCTTCCTTTTTGATTGATGTAGAGGCTGTTCAGGCCCAGCGCATACGCCTTCGTTTTCGACCAGTCCGTGTTCATGAATAGATCATCTCTTCCTTGTCGCCACTTGTTGATCAGAGCGTGGTACCCGTTTTCCAGAAGCCAAGTATTCGGGTTAAAAGAACGCCGGAAAGGTGAAAACCCGTGGTCAGACAGGACGATGAGCGCAGTCTCCTTGTCTGTTTTTTCCATGGCTCTGGCCAGCATCCTGTCCATGTCTCTGTAGATGTTCTCGATCGTGCTTCCGTATTTTTCTGCCTGACCTGGGTCGTAGCGCGGATTTTTTTTATCGATGTGGCGCCAGAACATATGCTGGCGTTGGTCCGTGCTCGAAACATAATAAAAAAGAAGACCGGAGTCGAATCTGGACAGCTCATAATCGAACATCTCCAGTCTCTCGTCGAGGATAAAATCATCCTGCTCGAGAAATTCTCTGTCATCCAGAACGTTGTTGTCGAGAGCTTTTGTGTCTGCGGGAAGGCCTTTCGTGAAGAAAGGACCGAACCTTTTTTCCAATTTTTCTGAGTAAGATTTGGGTGTCGATATGGGAAGGACGGCCTTGGCTGGATCGATGTTAATGGGAGAAACGTAGAGCTTGAATTCCGGCCTGACCTGTTTAAGGTAGAACATACAGATGCCGCTCACACTCTGAGTGGGAATCATTTTAAAGTGAATCCTTTTCCATCCACTCCACTCTCTTTCTTTAAGGATGAACTCATTATCCTGGATAACGATTTTGGCCACTGGATTGATCGGGTCAAGGTAGACCTTGAAATCGATTGATGATTCTGGCTGGTCTTTTTTATACGTGTTATTGGGCCCGGGGAGAATCGCTTCCACTCTGTTCTCGGCCACGTAGACTTCGTGGATTTCTCCACCGCCAATATCCCCTTTGATCTTTTGGAATTCCGTCGTGTAATAATTGAATTGGTTCAGGGATCCGACGAGGTCGGGTGTTCCCATCCCAGAGATTGTTTTCTGCTTGGTGGTAGCGGGAGGATAGTTGCCAGGCATCTTAAAAACTGTGGCTGGAATATCGTAATCTTCGAGTATCTGCCAGAAAGCTCTTCCTTTTCGCGAAAGCTTGACTTCTCCTCCAGAAAGAGG
>JASFPJ010000234.1:0-5690 GCA_050116035.1 Candidatus Aminicenantota bacterium
CGTTTCCGAAGAATCCACTTCGTATAGATTCAGTCTCATTCGTCACGGTTTCCGTGTCTTCCATATTTCTGGTTTCGTATCGGTATCCAAGAGTCAGTGCCAGCTTGGGGTTGAATTGATACTGTAGACCTCCCTCGAGACCTAGAGTATCAAACCTCAGATTCATAGACTCGTCTGTGCCGTCGATTGTGAGTGTCCCATCTTGTTCGAAATCGTGGTACCGCCCAGCAGCGACAATTGCAACTTTGTTCGACATGAGATAGGTCATGTCAAGATCATACAGCTGCATCCTGCGTTTAAAGGTTCCTTGGCCGCTGAAGCTTTCTGTAAAAGGGATACCTGTATAATCTATCCCGTCCGAGTCTTCTGAGTAGCTCAGGTTCATATCTAGATCGCTGATTTGACCTGAACCCTTGATCAAGAGGTTATCTAGAGGTCTGGCATTGAGTTTGAACGTGTGGGTGTAGGTCCAGAAATCGTAAGGCTGATTCAGGGTGAAGTAGTTCAAAGACGATGGGTATCTTGCGCCGGGTCCTCCGTCAGCATAACCGGGAAGGAAAAGGCTGTTGGTGGTTTCGTACTTGTGGATCCTCTCTTCAAACAACAATGAGTACCGTTTGACATGAACATCGAGTCCGAGCGCCAATTCATTGGATTCTTCTTCGACAGGCTTATCAAGCTCGAATTCGATCCGGTTGATGTCGAGTATGGGTGTGCTTTCTCCCTTTTTAGTGTATCTGTCAAAGTTGAGGTAAAAATCAACAAATTTTCCGAACGTCATTTCAAAAAGTGCGCTGTCCATAATCCGCTCAAAATTGAAAGTGAGAGGATCAAAGTGTCCACCGCTGACTTCGTGCAGGTCATGGTAAAAATAAGTGGACTTTTTGTGGTCATACTGGAATTTGTACTTCCCGAATTTTTGAACGGTTAGTCCGAGCGTCTCAAAGGGGTCCCCTCCGAAGTTGTAGACGTTTAGATCGATGCGGTCGAACAGATTTTTAAACCTTACGGAGGGCGTGTAGTGAAGACTGAAATTGAACAGTCTCAATCCAGTATCCAGGTTGATGTCTTCTTGGTATTTATAATCCGCTCCGCTGGTATCGACCATCCGGTAGCCGATCCTGAAGTTTCCGTTGAAAGTCTCCTCACTGTCTTGAGCGTGGAGAGAAAATGCCAGGGAACACACAAAGACTACCAGTAGGCTTGGTAATAAGATTTTATTTCTTCGCATTTGTCCCTCCTATTTAAGAAAGATCTTACTGAGGTTGGAACCATGAATTGTGGCATGACAGACTGTACAATTGGTCGTGGTGGAACCGAAACGGCTGTGCCAATCCGGGGCAAAAGTATGGCAGCTGAAGCATAAGTCGGATGTGCTCTGGTGCGTTAACATGTGACGATTGGGAGTTCCATGGACCTCGTGACAGGAAGAGCATCCTTCGATCCGGGAGGCGCCATGTTCATGAAGAAACGGGCCGCCTTTATCAGTGTGGCATTTCAAACAGGATTGGTGCTTGAATCCTCCCAATCTTTCTCGTGTGGCCGGCTCATGAGGATTGTGGCAGTCTGAGCAGCTCATGATTCCTTCTTGAAGTCTGTGCCGTTCATTGAGCTGGAATTCGGAAAACACATCTTCATGGCAGGTATAACAGCTCTTTGTAGAGCTTGGTTTGGTGTTTTCTCCATGCACAGCGTGGCATATGGTGCAGTCCAGGGATGCTTTCCCGTGAGGACTGGCCATGTACCTTGAACTGGACTTTGTGTGGCAGTCAAGGCATTTTTCTGTTTTTTCATTGGTCATGTCTTCTGATTTAAACGCGAATATGTTGGCTCCGCCTCCCTCTCCCAGGTGCACTTCTGCGTCTCCATGACAGGATGTGCAGGTGTTTTCCTGGATGGCTGAATGAGGTTTGGACATGAATGCCTGCGCCAGTTCATCATGACAGTCTGCGCATGTTTCGATGTCTGATTCTTGAGTTATAGGTTTGGCGCCGGCCAAAAAACCTGTCACAACCAGGGCCAAAACAATGAATCCAATCAGTTGAACAGAAGGCAATTTCATCTTATTATTTGTTTTCATCTGCAGCTTGTACCTCCTTAAAGTTATTAAATCTATCTATGATCACAGGTGTCAAGACCTGCGTGTTTATTTATTATTTCTGTTTAAAGTGGAGGATATTCTTTACCCTTTAGTTCCACTGTTTCATAGTCAGCAAAGTCAACTTTATTTTACTTTAAGCGAATACAAAATATATAGATATTATAAATTATATTAAATCAATGGAAATTATACAATAAATAGAAATTTATGGCAAAATATTTTGGAAAAAAAATAAAATTATTACTGGATACTATTTTCAAGAAAAAGGCGGAATTTCATCAGGGGTAGGAAGTATGAGTGTGTTTGATCCTTGATAATGAAGTTTATGAGTAAGACATTCGGAATAGAAATTGGAAAATTTTTTTATTTTTATAAGAAGCTTGGATTATCAAGAGTCGAGGTTGCCTTAGATATCGCTGCGAGGAGAGAAACGGCAGCGGCGATATTATCCAAACAAAAGGTTGAGATTGCCACACTCCCTTCGGTCGCTCGCAATGACATCGCTTTTCTTGATGCTAACATGTATTATCGAGTGGCTTGCGATGAAAATCTTCAAAGGTATTTGTTTAATATGATGTTTATGGGGGATGTCTTGAATCTAGTATGAGTGGTGTATCTTATTTTGCTGAGGCGTAACTCTATTAAAGATTTTTAGATTTTGTTTTAGCTTTCATTTTAGAATTTTTTTTATTTGAGAGCTCAATGAGATCTTGAAGAGTGATGTTTCCAAAATAATCTTTTAAGAGTTGGCTGGCATAGGTCCAGATATCGTGAGATGCACAGATCGAAACACGTGGGCAGTAATCTCCATCTTCCACACAATCCACCAGACAGCATGATCCCTCCAAAGCGTGAAGGATTTCGTTGAGCTTAATTTTGGAAGGATGACGGGCAAGTGTGTATCCTCCGCCTGCACCTCTGATGCTCTTCACCAGCTTGTTTATTTTGAGAGGAATAACGATCTGTTCCAGATATCGGATAGAGATTTCTTCATCATCGGATACGCTTTTCAGTATGACGGCTTCGTTGCCATTTTTGTAATGATAGGCGAGATTGAGCATTAAACGGGTTCCGTACCGTCCCTTGGTTGAAAGCTTTATCATGGCTTCCTCCCTATTAATAATATTATTTTTAAATGAAATACATTATTATTACATGGAATATTATCGCATATAAAATATTTTATCAACATAATTTTATAGAAATAATAAGATTTAATCAAGTCTTCTTTTTTAAATGATTTAGATAATCGTGAAGCTTGGTTGTGTGATAAAAAATGCCCTTTATGAAGATGATGATACACTTCTGATTTGGTTTTCGCGCTTTATTCTTTACGTTTTCGATGCAATTGGTTAAAATCTTAAATCATGAAAAAGACTTATCGCATTCTAGTTTTCCTTTTCTTTATAGGAGGGCTAAGCTTGATGGACGCGAATTCAAAAGATAAAAAGGATATTCTGGGAAACCTGTTGCCTCAAGAGATAAACGGTTGGGAAGCTAAAGAGAAAGATAGGCTCTATGATCCCCAGACGATTTTTGACTATATCGATGGGGCAGGAGAAGTCTATCGCTCTTATAATTTTAGGCTGCTCCTGGCAAGACGTTTTTCCAAAAGCGGCCAGCCTGACATAGTTGCGGATTTATTCGAGATGGCATCATCCAAGGATGCTTTTGGAGTGTTCACTCATGACCTTGAGGGTGAAGATGCTGGTGTCGGGAGGGGATCAACGTATAAAGGCGGTCTTCTCTCATTCTGGAAAGGCCGGTTCTTCGTTTCTCTGTATGCGGAAGAAGAAACTAAGGATGCCAAGGATGCCTTGTTTGCGCTAGGGGATAAAGTGGCTTCCTCTATTGAAGAAGAAGGGGAAAAACCTGATATTGTTGCCTTGCTGCCCGAAGAGGCGCTGGTTGAAAAAAGCGTTCATTATTTTCACAACCATTTGATCCTGAACTACCATTTTTATGTTTCCGATGAGAACATTCTCCTTCTTGACCAGGAAACAGAAGCGGCTCTTGGGACTTACAAAGAAGATAATGAGAAGTCTTATCTACTTGTGGTTCACTACCTTGATACATCAAAGGCTTCACAGGCTTTTCAAAATTTCCTAAAAATATACATGCCAGATGCGAAAGAAATGGGCTTGGTCCAGACAGAGGATGGGAAGTGGACAGCTGCCAGGCTCAAGAAGGACATTCTTGTCGTCCTATTCAACGGTCCCTCTGCAAATTATGCTAAAGGTTTATTGGAGCAGGTCATCAAAAAGATAATTTAGATGGTTCTCTTCCATTTAGATAAACTATTTATCTGCAATAAGATTCTTTTTTGAGAGTTCTGATTTTTCTCGTGCCTTGAAAACATAAAAGGATGAAGGAGGAGGAAGAAATGAGGAAGAAGATCATCACTCGACGAGATTTCCTCAAAGTGGCGGCCATGACTCCGTTTGCGGGGGCATGGGCGTGCAGTGTGAAGTCAACAGAAAGGAAGGGATCCACTGGAAACCTTGATGAAGCCGGAAAGGCTAAAGTTGTTCTAATCAGAGATGAAGAGGCTTTACTGTCCTTCAAGAAGCCTAATCCGGATGTTATCCAGAGAATGCTTGATGAGGCAGTGGCAACACTGTTTGGAGAGAGCGATGCTGTCGCAGCCTGGAAAAGGATCATAACTCCCTCGGATATTGTCGGTATCAAGAGCAATGTCTGGAGGCCTATTCCGACAACCAGAGAGGTCGAGCAAGCCATAAAACGAAGGGTCATGGATGCCGGTGTTCCTGAAAAGAACATCGGTGTGGATGACAGGGGAGTGAGGAGAAACCCGATATTCCAGAACGCCACAGCGCTCATCAATGCCAGGCCCGCAAGAACACATCACTGGTCGGGTATAGGAGGCTGCATTAAAAACCATATCATGTTCGTTCCGCGGGCTTCTGCCTACCATGGCGATTCCTGCGCAGATTTAGCCACACTCTGGACAGAGTTTAACCTTAAAGAGAGAACCAGGCTGAATATACTCCTCATGCTGAATCCTCTCTTCCATGGTATCGGTCCTCATCACTACAGCGATAAGTATGTCTGGGAGTACAAGGGGATCCTTGTCAGTCAGGACCCAGTCGCTATCGATTCTATCGGAGTCCAGATTCTGCAGGCCAAGCGCCGTGAGTTTTTCGGCGAAGACAGACCACTCCAGCCTCCAGCCAAGCATATTTATCTCGCTGACACTCGGCATGGCCTCGGAGTCAGCAGCCTTGACAGGATCCAACTCATCAAATTGGGCTGGAGAGAGGGAATTCTGATCTAGAGTAGAAAATCAGGTCTCCATTCTCTTTTTAGAGAGAGGGAGGATTCTTTCTTCTACGCTCTCGTCAAAATTAGCACGATCTAGTAATATATTTTTATTATCATTGCGGGCGGAACACAGCAATCTCATAAGAAGGAAAGAAGTCTAATCTCTTATTTTTCTATAGAACGGACAAATAAACCGAATCAGATATCAGCCATGCTTCTGGTAACTTCACTCTCTCGGTCCGAAGATTTTTGTCCCGATCCTCACGATGTTGGCGCCTTCTTCGATGGCGACCTTGTAGGAATTCGT
>JASFPJ010000235.1:0-5645 GCA_050116035.1 Candidatus Aminicenantota bacterium
AGTCTCTGGGTCTCCCTGGATTCTCTTCATAAAAAGGGGCTGATCCACAAGCGATTAGCTGATGACACTCCTTCACGCGGCGGGCGGAAAAAAATCTATTACACCCTGACTATCTCCGGAGTAAAGGCGCTCCAGGAAGCGAGGAATATTCAGACTTCTCTCTGGCGGGGAGTTCCCCGGCTGCTTAAAAAATATCTGGGAGGACAGTGATGGAGAAGAAGATCAGACCACCGCGGTTGCCGAGGCGAATACTTGCGCTTTTTCTGAGCTCGGAGGAAAAATCCACTCTGCTCACTGACCTGGATGAGTATTTCCATGAGGTTGTGAAGGGAAAAAGCCGGTTCATATCCTGGTGTTGGTACTGGAGGCAAGTTTTAGGCTCTATCCTGAGTCTGGCGAAAAAGTCTTTCTCTTGGGGAGGAATCATGCTGAAGAACTATTTTGTCATCGCTCTTAGGAACATCAGAAGAAACAAAGTGTATTCATTCCTCAACATGGGCGGACTGGCGGTCGGGATGGCCAGTTTTATACTGATTTCCCTGTTCATACGGTACCAGCTCAGCTATGACCGATACCATGAGAATGCCGGTCGCATTTACAGGGTGGCGACAGAGAGCCAAATGCATGGAACGACAACAGCTCTCTCTGCCAATCCGATGGCCCCCGAGCTCGTCCGAGAATTCCCTGAGATTGTCCACGCCGTAAGGATTGATCATGTGAACCAGAAAGTATTGATAGAGTATGGGCATAAATACTTCAAGGAAGAACGGTTCTATCTATCGGACCCGAATGTTTTTAAGGTTTTTTCTTTTCCGTTGATTAAAGGGAATCCAGATTCAGCCTTAAAGGAGAAATATTCTGTTGTCATTTCCGCGACAATCGCTAGTAAGTATTTTGGAGATGATGACCCGGTCGGCAAAATCCTTCATTTTGAGAACAAATTGGACTTCCAGGTGACCGGAGTCATGAAAGATATTCCGCTTAACTCGCATTTCAGGTGTGATTTCCTCGCCTCTTTTGCCTGTGCTGACGAAGTCTACTGGAAAGGGTATGCAGAGGATAAAACACAGAAAAGCCTTCACACATACATTTTGCTTAGAGAGGGGACTTCTTCGTCGGAACTCGAGAAAAAATTGCCTGCGTTTGTCAGCCGGTTTTTGGCTCCGGTGCTGGAAGAATATGCACCGATGAAAGACAAGATTCCCGGGGGATTGGAGAATATGAAGTTCAAGCTTTTCCTTCAGCCTCTCACACGAATCAATCTCCATTCTGATCTTTTTGCGGAATTATCCCCGAATTATGATATCAGGTATATCTATATTTTCTCGGCCATCGGAATTTTTATCCTGCTGATTGCCTGTATCAACTTTATGAATCTTTCGACCGCGTATTCCAGCAAACGGTCGAAAGAAGTGGGATTGAGAAAGGTCCTGGGAGCCCAACGCACCCAGCTCATTAAACAATTCATTGCTGAATCCATGCTCATGTCGTTTATCTCTCTTTGTTTAGCTCTGATAATGGTGGAATTTTTATTGCCTGTGTTTAACTCTCTCATGGGTGGAAATCTTGTCTCCAGTTCCTATAAAAGTTGGTCAGTTTTCTGGGGCTTGATTGTGTTGACTGTGCTTGTCGGTGTGGCTTCAGGGAGCTATCCGGCCTTTTTTGTCTCTGCTTTTCGGCCTGTCAAGGTGCTCAGAGGAACTTTTAGACTCGGGACGAAAAGTCATTTCCGGGGAATATTAGTCGTCACTCAGTTTATGATCACAGTCGGTCTGATTTTTTCGACAATCGTCATGACCGGTCAACTCAACTATATCCGGAATAAGAGACTGGGATTCAGGAAAGAACAGGTGATTGTTGTACCGCTGGAGAGTGAAACGGAAATCAGGAATTACCTGGGTTTTAAAAATGAGCTGCTCAAATTTGCAGACATTGAGGAGGTGACTGGCGCATCGAATGTATTCACTCGAATTTATTCTTCTTCTCCCTTCTGGTGGGAGGGGGCTCAGGAAAATGAATCCAAACGCGTACAGAAGCTTTTTGTTGATTATGATTTTATCAAAACTTTCGGGATTGAGATCACGGAGGGGAGAGATTTTTCAAAGCGTATGGCTTCAGACAGATTCAGCGCATTCATAATCAATGAATCGGCGGCCCAAGCTTTTGGATGGACCTCTCCTCTGGGAAAACAGATTGCCTGGGCGCATAGACGGAATATGAAAGGGACTGTAATCGGAGTTATAAAGGACTTCCATTTCAGGTCTCTTCATCAAAGTATTGAGCCCTTGATTCTCCTGGTTAGGAGCAATAACCTCAGGAATATGTTTATTAAAATAAACAGCAGGAACATTCCCCAATCCTTAGCCTCCATAAAAAATAAATGGGAAGAATTTTTTCCTACGGGACCATTTGAATATTTTTTCCTTGATGATGACATCAACAGAATGTACGCCTCTGAAATGAGGATGAGTCAAATGTTTCGGTACACAGCGCTCCTGGCGATTTTCATTGCCTGTTTGGGTCTCTTCGGGCTCATTTCATACACGACTGAGCAGCGAACAAGGGAAGTCGGAGTTCGTAAAGTTCTCGGAGCCTCTGTGCCCAGTATCGTGCGGCTGTTGTCGGGCGAATTTTTAAAACTTGTCATAATCGCCAACATATTGACCTGGCCGCTGGCGTATTATGCGATGAATAGATGGCTCCAGAATTTTGCTTATCGAATCACTATTGGATTCGCATCTTTTATTTTAACTGCGGTTCTGGCATTCACCGTTGCGATAATCACCGTCAGTTTTCAATCCATAAGAGCGGCTTTGGCCAATCCTGTTGAATCATTGAGGTATGAATGAGAAGGGAAGAGGAAGAGGAGAATAAATGGATTCATTTTCTTGGAGAGGCCAAAAAAGAAAACGAATGATTTCACACATACAGGCGCAATTTTTTAGCAAAAAAAAGTCAAAAAATGATATAGATAAAATTCATCGAGATAAAAATCCATTTCCTGTTTTTATCCTTGTCTCTATCTTCATTCAGATTGTTCGTTGGCGGACATCCTCTGTCATGCCAGCGAACACTTTTTTCGCACTCTGAGTTTTTTCCTCATTTTTTTCGGGGGTAACATGAATTTGGCACGTTAATTGCTCTGATATATACTTAAAAAAAGTAGAGTTGCGGTTGGTGGCTGGACAGCATAAAAAAAACACTCCAGCGCCTATTCCCTCTTCCTTTTTTTGTTTTTTTCTTTTTTATGAGGTCTGTTTATGATTAGGAATTATCTTAAAATCGCTTTCAGAAACCTGATTAAACACAAAGCCTATTCAGCTATTAATATCACAGGCCTCGCAATCGGAATTGTCTGCTGTATGATTATTCTTTTATACATTGGTCATGAGCTCAGCTACGATAAGTTCCATAAAAATGCAGACCAGATTTACAGAATCGCCACAAAAATCGAGTTTGAAGGCAGAATTCATGAAATAACCCAGAGTCCAGCGCCGATGGCCCCTGCCCTCATCCAAGATTTCCCTGAGGTTTTGAATGCGGTCAGGATTTACCGTGTTTTTTGGCATAGGAATTTCCTGAGATACAAAGATAAATTATTCTATGAAGACTGTTTTTTTTATGCGGATCCTTCATTTTTTGAGATTTTTACCTTTCCTTTGATCCAGGGAAATTCGGAGACCGCCCTCAAAGAACCGAATTCTCTCGTCTTAACTGAGAAAGCGGCCAGAAAATATTTTGGAGAGGACAATCCTCTGGAGAAGATTCTGACATTGAATAACAAAGAAGATTATAAAGTGACTGGTGTCCTCAAGAATATTCCTCAGAATTCACATTTCAAGTTTGATTTTCTGGCGTCTCTCTCACCAGAGATTGTCAATGCCTCCTGGTCCTGGCAAGCGAATAACTATAAAACTTACATTCTTCTCCGGAAAGGTGATTCTTCTCAAGAATTAGAGAAAAAACTTCCTTCTTTTGGAGAGAAGTACTTGGCCGGGGAGATAGAATCCTTGGACCCGGAATATCAAAAAGAAATTAAAAGAATTCAGCCTGTTTTCACCTATTATCTCCAGCCTCTAACAGGTATTCATTTTCATTCTCATCTTCTCGATGAATTTGAGGCGAACAGTGATATCACCAATATCTATATTTTTTCGTTTTTAGCTTTCTTGATTCTGCTTATCGCCTGCGTCAATTTCATGAATCTTTCGACAGCCCGTTCAACGGTGCGAGCCAAAGAAGTGGGATTGAGGAAAGTCATCGGCGCGAGACGGTCTCAACTCATTAAGCAGTTCCTGGGTGAATCCTTGATAGTAACGACCTTGGCTGCACTGATTTCGATTGTCCTGCTTGAAGTCTTTCTTCCCTATTTCAATAATATTGCGGGAACCCAGATTAAATTCGCTTTCATCCATAATCCCTCTGCCCTATTCATGATATTCGGAATCGTATTTTGTGTTGGCTTGATTTCAGGGAGTTACCCCGCTTTTTTTATATCTTCATTCATTCCTATTAAAGTATTGAAAGGAACTCTAGCTTCAGGCCGCAAGGGACTTTCGTTCAGGAATATTTTTGTGGTGTTTCAGTTCGCTGCATCCATAGGGATGATTTTTGGGTTTCTCATCGTTTGCGAACAACTCAATTTTATCAGAAACAGAAAATTGGGCTTTAACAAGGACAACATGGTAGTGGTTTCTTTGCCGGACAGGGAATCCCGCCAAAAATATGAAGTTCTAAAGAATGAGTTTTTAAAAAATCCTCAGGTCATTCATGCCTCCGCATCTTCTTATGTTCCTGGCGGCGAGAGAATCAGCAATAATCCATTTATTCCCGAGGGATTCCGCCGGGATCAAGCATTGGGATGCCAGACACTCAAGGTGGACCATGATTTTATCGAGACTTATGGCATAGAGCTGGCAGAAGGGAGAGATTTTTCAAAAAACATTGCCCTGGACAGGATAGAGGCTTTTATCGTCAATGAAGCGTTTGTGAGGCGATTGGGATGGAAAACCGCGGTAGGAAAGGGCATAGATTGGGATTACAGTGTGGATAGAAAAGGGATGATCGTTGGAGTGATCAAAGACTTCCATTTCATGTCATTGCATCAGAAAATCGAGCCGATAGTCCTGCATATCTATGAAAAGGAATTTAACTATCTTTCCGTATTGGTACGCACCCAAAATATTTCAGAAACGATTACCCTTTTAAGGAGTGCCTGGAACAATGTCCGACCAAACATCCCTTTTGAGTATTATTTCCTGGATGATAATTTTAACAATCTCTATCAATCGGAGCAGAGGTTGAGCCGAATTTTTAATTATTTTTCTCTGTTTGCCATCTTTGTGGCCTGTCTTGGTTTATTCGGATTAGCTTCTTTTCACACTGAACGGCGGACCAAGGAAATTGGCATCCGAAAGGTCCTGGGCGCCTCTGTGACCAACGTCACGGTTATGCTCTCAAAAGAATTCACCAAATGGGTGCTCGTGGCCAATGTCATTGCCTGGCCGGTGGCTTATTATGCCATGAACCGCTGGCTTCAGAATTTCGCATACCGAATAAATGTGAATATTTGGATATTTATTTTTTCGGCCCTGCTGGTTATCGGAGTGGCCTTGATGACTGTGAGTTTTCAGGCAGTCAAGGCC
>JASFPJ010000236.1:0-5633 GCA_050116035.1 Candidatus Aminicenantota bacterium
CCCGCGGAAGAAAGCAAAAAGTATCCTTACAGCCGGAGGGATATCGGAAGCACCAGCGAGCTCCAGTGTTTGATCAACGGTAAACGGAGTATCCTGGAAATCAAAAACATGCTCGATGCGCAGTACTCAAGAGAATCCAAGCTGCAGGCTGTTATCAATTACATCCAAATCCTGAAACTGGCTGGCCTGGTTGAGATGTAGCGTCTTTGGGATCAGACCCCAGATTACATGATATCGAGTCGCTCAATTTCATACACGAGGGTTGTGTTCGGAGAGATGACAAACCTCTTCTCTCCTTTTTTCTCCCTGGCGTAGAATCCGCCTGTTCCATAAGCGAGATGAGCCGGGAGGATCACAATTCTTTTCTCGCCCTTTCTCATATCCATCAAGGCTGCGTCCAATCCCGGATTGATGCGACTTTTCCCCACTTCGTACAGGAATGACTCGGCTTCTCCTGAGGGCATCGGTTTTCCATCTTCCTCTGAGCTTGAAAACAGTCTCCCTTCCAGAAACTGGCCTGTATAGACGACTCTCAGCTTTGCCCCGGGAATAGGTTTATCGCCTTTTCCTTCTTTGACAATGATATATTTTGACCCGTTTTCAGCCTCGATAGCGTTCGGCCAGTTCTTTTGTATGATCTTCGTTTCTCTCCGCTTTTTCCTTTCCTCCTCTTTTTGAACTCTCTGCTCTGCCATTCTAACGAGCTTCTGGAAGGAATCGGTGTTGGGTCTGAATTCACCAGCTTCTCTTCCTATCCTGACAATTTTGACGGATTCGATGACATCTCCCTGTACAATGTTGTTCACCACATCCATACCCTGGATCACATGACCGAACACGGTGTAATCACCATCGAGATAAGACCTGTCACTCAGCGTGATATAAAACTGGCTGCCGTTTGTATGCGGGCCTCCATTGGCCATGCCCAAAACGCCAGCCCGGTTATGGGACAATCCAGGATAGATCTCATTGGGATAGACATATCCGGGGCTGTTTTCATCTGTGCCGGACGGTGCTCCGGCTTGGATCACATGGTTGGGAACCACTCTGTGAAATCTGGTTCCATCATAATAAGGCACTCTTTCAGGCAGGGCAGAATTTTTAATCGTTCCCTCGGCAAGCCCCACAAAATTAGCTGTTGTCATCGGCACCTTCTTGAATTCGAGGAAGAGCACGATCAAGCCTTTATTCGTGTTCAATTCAGCATAGATTCCCTTGGCGTATTTCTCCTCAGCGCTGTTCGCGTTCACCATGACACTCGCAGCGACCATCCAGACAATAAAGATTGCACATGCCTTGAGTTTCATTCATAGCCTCCTACGAAACAAAGATTGGATTTAACCATAAATGATTATTTTTACTGGTCATCGGATTGCTCCTTCTTTATTTGCGATTGAATTGAAGGTCTCATTCATAAAAGCGTTCAATCAAAAAAATGTTTAATTGCTGAGAAAAGGCTGCCATATAATCCCTGTTTAAAACTGAATAGTAAAAATAACACTTACGGACGGCGGAAAGCAACAGGGGAGGCTTTAACGATTGAGATGAAAAACAGTGCAGAGCATTTGGAATGAGAATCAGGTGAATCCTTGACATTAGAATTTGTATTTATGTATATCTGTTTCACTGACAAAAAAACCAAGCTGTATCGCTTGGTTCTATCCTTTTTTGGAGGGATACAATGAAGAATCACATCAGGCCTATGAGGAGGAGGAAGTTTTTAAAGACAGGGCTGGGAGTGAGTTGGCTGGCTGCCTTTCCACTCAAAAAGGTTCTTTCTTTTGGTAGTTTTTGTCCAGGTCAGCGCGATAAACTAAACAACTGTCGTTCCGAACAGTTCCAAGAGAGAATTCTCGAAATATCCCTGAAATACGGAGGCGAATTTGCGGGAGTCAAACCCGAGCGAAGGAGGAATCATCATGGCTGTGTTTGAAATGGAAAGCTGGCGTGTTAAAGAGGGAAGAGAGGAAGAGCACAGGAAGGCGCTCCGCGGCTGGCTCCAGTGGGTCAATGATCACCCGGAGCTTTTCAAGGAATGGAAGAGTGTCCGGTATTTTGTCAAAACAATAGCCGGGGAGGAATCAGATCGCCATTTTATCGTCTGGGAATACGAGAGCCTTTCAGCCTTTGAAGCGTACAAGACGAGACGAGCCGATTACAAAGGCCCCTATGCCGAGTACAAGAAGAACGATCCTTACCACATGGGCGTGTTTGATCACAGCAGCATGCGTGTTGAAGTGTGGAAGGATGTGGACCGAGATCTCTGGATCGAGTAATTTCCAGGCAATCAACGGGCTGCAACCATTTATCGATATTCAGCTTAAGGGCATTCACCATCCTTCCCTTCATCATAGCTGGCACCTGGAGAGAGTTGAGGTGAAATACAAAACCGGAAATTTTTACGTGGCTAAGAACCGGAAGTTTTCACTTTGCCTTGACAGGTCATTTTTTCATCGTTTGATCGCTTCCTTGGCTTGTGTTATAAGGAATTAAAGAGGTCAGCGACTGGAAATAGCATAAGAAATGTTGTTTTTTTGTCATCCAGAATGGGAAATTGTGGCGTAATAAGTAATGGAAGGGGAATCGAAATGAAGAATCGAAGAAAATGGAAGCTGGGAATTCCAGTATTATTCTTTTTCACTTTTTTCCTTGTGTTTATATCAGAGGATTGCAAAGAGAGCGGAATCACAACCGAGATCATCGACGGCGTGAAGCATGTCCACAATCCGGCCGAACCTCTTAAGGGAACTGTAGACCTTGAACTGGAAGAGATACTGAGGATCGATATGAAAGAACAAAAAGCTGAAGACCTTTTCGTTTTCCTGAGATTCTGGAAAGGTCCGCGAGGGAATGTCTACCTGTACGATTGGACCAAAAAAAGGGTTCACCAGTTCAACTCTAAGGGCGAATTTCTTGGGGCCTTCTGCCGGATCGGACAGGGACCTGGAGAATTTTCTCAATGGAGCACTTTCGCCCTTCATTTCATCAAAGAAGGAGAGATCTGGGCCATCGGCGGAGGCAAAGTCGCCAGGTTCGATATGGAGAGAAATTTTTTGGGAGAGATCAAGCGAGGAAGATGGATTTCGGATGCCGTGTACATGGATGAGACAAGCTTTGTCGCCAAACGGAATGAACAAGTGGGAGAGGGGAGAGAGATGCGCGAATGGGCCGTTATTTCTTACGGCCAAATGAACCAGGATGGTCAAAGTGACATACTCCACGACTATTTTAAAGCTACAGATGTTGGGATGGTTAGAAAAGGACAATCGGCCTTTGCGGACGAGTGGGCCACACCTAGATTATACTGGGCCTATGATGATTTTAATAATCGGGTGTACACGGTGCTGAATACAGAATACAGGATCACCTCTCATGAATTGAGCGGGGAACGCTTTTTCTTCTTTGATAAGGTTCATAGCAACTACATTATGGATGAAGACGAAAGGGAACAGTACATTAAAGAGAATTTTAAAAAACGGGAATTTTATATGCAGATCTATCCCGATGAGTTCTGTGCCATCCGAGACATAAAACTTCTACCCAGGGGTCACCTGGCTGTGTATTCGATCGACGGCGTTGAGACGTTCAGTATCGATGTGTATGATCCCGAAGGCCGGTTTTTGTATGTTTTGAATCCACCTCAAGGGATATCTTTAGAGCATGCCAAATTCTATGATTTCGGGTTGGCGCTCAGGGAAGAGAAAGAAGACCGGGATATCTATGTGGAGTACAGAGTGAAGAATTTACCGGAGATATTCGGCGACAGATGAAAAATCGATGCATGAATCCGAGCAAATACTATGTTGATAGACAGAAACCTCAGAAATATGATTTCAGACAAATCAGCCAATGGAGAAAGAAGAGTATTTTAGAAAGGTCATACCAAAGTTTAAAAAGAGGTTTTATGGCATGAATCGACTCTATTTGTAGGGGGTGTGAAATGCGTTTGATGAAAATTTTGGTTATTTCTGTTATCGCATTATTCATGGTGGATTGCCTGGTGACGTCTATTCATCCTCTGTATACAGCGAAAGATATTGTTTTTATGCCAGAACTTTTGGGCCCTTGGATAGGAGAGGATGACGATGCAGATTTGTGGATTTTTGAGCAGTCGGGGAAAAACGCGTATGAGTTGACCATTAAAGAGAGCTCTGAATCAGAAGGAATACAGGAGTACGAAGAGACAGGTATCTACGAAACTCATCTGGTTAAGCTTGGGAAGTTTCTTTTCTTGGATCTCTATCCTGATGAGAGAACAATTGAAGAATACGAGGACGAGATTCATCTGGTTCCAACACATTCAATCTGGAGAATATGGATTGAAAAAGATGTTATTCGTCTGGCGTGGCTCGCTAATGACTGGCTTGAGGAGATGATTGATAAGAAGAAAATCAAGATCGCTCATGTGCGCCTTGAAGACAGAGTTGTCCTCACGGTTCCGACTAAAGAGCTCCAGAAATTCATCCTGAAATATGCAGAGGATACGGATGCCTTTCCTGAGCCAGGAGAAATGCATCGGAAAAAGCAGGAATAAATTGTATCAGAGGGCTTAGAACGGAATAGTCTCGATTGGCTGGCTTTATGTCGTTTCCATAAACATTACTTTTTATTCTAAATTCCATCCTAAAAAGATTCATATTGCTGAGGTTTTTGAGGTCTGACCCTGATGTTCATTGAGCCTTTATCCCAGAGTAAACACATATACTACCAAAGTCGTGTTTTTTGAACTTCCGACTTTCGTTGGAAGTAATCCTTCTCTTATTTTCGTATATATCTATAGAGATATGAAATTTGAGGAATATGATTTTTCGAGAAATAAAAAAAGAAATTAACATGGATGCCAAAAAAAAAGCGCTGCCGTTTTTGAACTTATCTCTCAGTACTCTCCGGCTTAATTTTTTTGATTTTATATATGAGGATGGTATGATATAAAATCAGAAAGCAAAAAAAATGACCCAATCAATTCAAATTACGTATTAAATAGTAAAATGGTCGGAAAAGAACTTAAGCACTTCAAGATCGAAAAGCTCCTCGGTAAGGGAGGCATGGGAGTGGTCTACCGGGCCCGCGACGTCCGTCTGGACAGGCCAGTGGCTTTAAAGGTGCTCAGAGCTGACTTGACCGCGAATCCGGATAGGAGAAGGCGTTTTCTCCAGGAAGCCAAAGCGGCCTCTGCGGTTACACATCCCTCCATTGCCCAGATCTATGATGTTGACGAAATCGAAGGAACGACATTTATCGCCATGGAGTTCGTCGAGGGACAGACTGTCAGTCAATTGATCGATAAACGCGAACTGGATCTTATCGGGTCTGTGGAGATCGCTCTTCAGGTGGCTGAGGGTTTGAGCAAGGCCCATGAGGCGAACATCGTCCACCGGGATATTAAATCCGACAACATCATGGTGACCCGAGATGGACATGCGAAGCTTCTCGACTTTGGACTGGCGAAACTTCTTGATCCTGTAGCCGCTGATGAAGAAAGCGACGTTCAGGACTTGAAAGAGACTGAGACGTTTGCCCATACCTCGCCAGGGACTGTTATGGGCACAGCCGCCTACATGAGCCCGGAGCAGGCGCGCGGCCTGCCCGTCGATCAGGCCAGTGATGTGTTCTCGATGGGAGTTGTCCTGTAT
>JASFPJ010000237.1:0-5630 GCA_050116035.1 Candidatus Aminicenantota bacterium
TACGATTCTGTGGATGAAAGAGACAGACGACGGATGGAGCTCCCTTCAGGTCGCCCCCTTCTCAGGGAAATACGTGGATATGAAATTTTCCATTTCCCCTGATGGGAAAAGGTTCATTTTCTCTTCCAACAGGCCCCGTGAGATGAGCGGAAATCCAACAGACAATCTGGATATCTGGACTATGGAACGGAGTCCCAGCGGTTGGGGAGAACCCAAGCGATTCGGTCTCTCTGTCAACGGGGAGAGCCACGATTACTATCCGTCGATGGCGGAAAACGGAAACTTGTATTTCATGTCCGATCGTGAGGGAGGATTTGGAGAGGACGATATCTATTATGCAGGCTTCGAAGACGGAAAACTGATCAAAGCAAGGAATATCGGGCCGCCCATCAACACAAGCTTGAATGAAGGTGATCCCTTCATTGCACCGGATGAGAGCTATATTCTTTTCTGCAGCCGTGACAGAAAAGATGGTTTTGGAAATAATGATCTCTTTATCAGTTACCGGAAAAACGACGGCACATGGACGACACCTAAGAACTTTGGAAATGAAATCAATACGGCTGCTGAGGAGGTGTGTCCGATGGTTTCCCATGATGGAAAATACCTCTTTTTCTCCAGTAATAGAAAACTCAATGATAGATATCCCGCGATTCCGCTGACGCTGGATCAGATAGAGAAAGCACTCGCGAATCCGGGGAATGGTTACTACGATATCTACTGGGTGGATGCCGGAATTATTGAAGAACTCAGGTCGGAATTAAATAGAAAAACGAATTCTCCATCACCCTCTGAATATGTAATAAAGACATATGAGTCGGGTTTTGAAAAAAAACACAAAAAAATTGACCTGGAGGTTTCCAAAAACTGGGCCTGGCCTTTTGAAGGTTTTACAGAAATCTATTCAGACCCTAATTTCAAGCCTAAATCTCACTGACCGCAATAGATAATCTATATCCATTTTGTATTCCCAAGCAGGCAACACACTTCCCTTCCCATCTTATCTAAGAAAAGCATCTGTTAGGATAAGATGGGCCAAATCGTGTATTTCCCTCTCTTCTTGATTTCTCTCTTCTCTCTCTTCCTTGACACTTCTAACTCCTTCCTATAAAATCGGGCCTATTTTTTTGCTCAATGAAAAACATCATATTCAAACAGAGGAAAACCGAATGATAAAAAAAGAGTTCCTGCCCGGATGGATTCTGATGCTTGTCACCGGAATGGCGGCCATCCTGCTGTCTAAGCTGGTTGTGATCGGCGGGAAAAATCCGATCGAGGCTGCCGCTTTATCCGTGTTGCTCGGCATACTTTTAAGAAACACCGGTTTCGTGCCCAAGTTCTGTCATCCGGGCATCAAGGCGTTTGAGAAGATTCTCATACTGGGAATCGTACTCATCGGCGCCTCTCTCGATTTCAAGGATATCGGTTCCCAGGGCGTAAAAATGTTGGTCATCATTTTAACGACGATGTTCGTCAGTTTTTTTGTCATCTATTTTCTGGGCAGGGCGTTCAAGCTCCCGACTACTCTCGCACTGCTTCTCTCTGTGGGGACGACTATCTGCGGAGGCTCAGCCATTGCTGTGACAGCGCCTCTTATTAAGGCCAAAGAAGAGGAAACTTCTTACGCCATCGGAACCATAGCCCTCTGGGGATTGATAGCCATCATTCTCTACCCGAAAATGGCACAGCTTCTAGGAGTGACAGATGTGAACTTCGGTGTGTTTGCCGGTACAGCTATTCATTCCACTCCCCAGGTTGTGGGAGCTGGATTCATTTTCTCGGATATTGCCGGAAAGACCGCGACAGCCGTAAAACTCGTCC
This sequence comes from Candidatus Aminicenantota bacterium, assembly GCA_050116035.1. Classification (GTDB taxonomy): domain Bacteria; phylum Acidobacteriota; class Aminicenantia; order Aminicenantales; family Aminicenantaceae; genus SOIA01. The sequence continues at coordinate 1,822 of JASFPJ010000237.1, forward strand.
GAAACTGTTTCATGGTCCCGCTGGCTTTTTTAATTGCCGTTTGGTACACGAAGACCACCTTGAAGACTAAAAAAGAAAAAGGAATGCATGTCAATGTCGCCAAGGCATTTCCCTGGTTTCTCTTTGGTTATTTCCTGATGGCCGGACTCAACACTCAGGGTTACTTTTCAGAAGCAGGAGTGAAAGCGTTTAACACAGCCGGTAGATTCTTCATCCTTTTGGGGCTTGCGGGGATCGGCCTCAACACAGTCTTCGCTTCCTTTAAAAAAGTAGGATTCAAGCCTTTAATCATCGGGCTCATCGGGTCAATCGTCGTCGCAGGATGCAGTATTATCATGATAATCCTCATCCTTTAGCGGGCAGCAATAGTTCATGATTCCTATCAAAATAGTCTAGCCTTTTTCTCCAGCTCCCGGTAAGATGTTTGAGAAAGAAAGGGAAAACAATGACAGACAAAATAGCCTCTCTCCGTAAGCTTATGGAAGACTGTGGCGTGGACGCCTATCTCGTTCCCAGCTCAGATCCCCACCAGAGCGAATATGTCCCTGAATTCTGGCAGCGAAGAAAATTCATCAGCGGCTTCACGGGCTCTGCGGGTGACTGTGTTATCACCCACAAAAAAGCCGGACTCTGGACAGACTCCCGTTATTTCCTCCAGGCCGAGCAGGAACTGGATAAAAAGATCTTTATTCTCTTCAGAATGGGGATGCCGGATGTTCCGAGTATCGAGGACTGGCTGATCAAGCAGCTCAAAAAAGGAGAATCCCTCGGCATCGATCCCCAGGTGATATCCCGCACAAGTTTTGTGAATCTTCAGAAGAAACTGAAGGAAAAAGGAATCGGATTAAAATGCATCGAAAAGAATCTGGTGGATGCTGTATGGGAGGATAGACCTGAAGCACCCAGAGGGAATACTGAAATTCACGCGGAAAAATATTCGGGCGAGTCAACCACAAGCAAACTGAAAAGGGTGCGTGAAAAAATGGAAGAAGCCAACACCGATGCCCTTGTGGTGACGATGCTGGATTCGATCGCCTGGCTCTTCAACCTCAGAGGCTCTGATGTGAAATACAATCCGGTTAATATTGCCTATGGCCTTGTGACAGCGGAAAGAGCGATGCTTTTTGTAAACACAAACAAGATACCAACGACGGCCAAACAGGCTTGGAAAGGCATTGAGATTTTGGATTATGAAGACTTCGGTTCAGAGCTTCAAAACCTGGCTCAGAATAAAGCGAAAGTCTGGCTCGACGAGGCGAGCGTCAGTCAGTGGATCGTGAATATCCTCGAAAAAGGAGCCAAGCTGCACTTTCAGCCAAATCCGATCAAAATGTTTAAAGCCATAAAGAACAAGACAGAAATCAGCGGCTTCAGGAAAGCCCACATACGGGATGGTGTTGCGATGGTCAAGTTCCTCTGCTGGCTGGAGAAGAATGTCAAAGAATCCGAAGTGACCGAGGTATCTGCCGCAGAAAAAGCCGCGGAGTACCGGGCTGAGAACGATTTATTCAAGGGCATGAGCTTTGAAACCATCTCTTCTTACGGCGCCCACGGGGCAGTGGTTCATTACGCCGCAAACTCTCAAACCGATATCCCCTTGAAACCACAAGGGATTTATCTGATCGATTCGGGCGGGCAGTACCTGGACGGGACAACTGACATCACCCGAACAGTCGCACTCGGCAAACCCACAGAAGAACAGAAAGATCGATTCACACGAGTATTGAAAGGATTGATCGACCTCCTGACAACCTCCTTCCCTCAGGGAACAGTCGGTAAACAGCTCGATACAATCGCCCGAATGCCGCTGTGGGAGAAGGGCTTGAACTACGGACATGGAACCGGACACGGCATCGGGACTTTTCTCAACGTCCACGAAGGCCCCCAAGCCATATCCTATTACCGGTGCATGGGTGTGGCGCTCGAGCCGGGAATGATCACCACCATCGAACCCGGCTACTACAAGGAAAATGAATATGGACTCCGAGTTGAAAATGTAGCACTCGTGGTTAAGGACGAGAAAAAATCAAGTCATGAAACGCCATTCTTCACGTTTGAAAACCTGACCCTCTGCCCTATTGATACTCGTCTGGTGAAAAAAGAAATCTTGACCCAGAAGGAAATCGACTGGCTCAACGATTATCATCAACAAGTTTTTAAGACTTTAGCCCCGCTCCTTGACAAGACGGAAGCAGATTGGCTTAAACACGCCACACAAAAAATTTAAAGGGGTGGGAAGAGCATAATTGGGGTCAGGGCTCGACATTAGACATTGTGAGATGGCTGTTAGATACAATCTTCTACAGCGTTCAATGAGGATATTTCAAATCTTGCGGCACATTCCCTAAAAGCTTTTCCATCATAGGCGAGGATTGAATGTCTAATGCCGAGCCCTGATCCCTTATTCTATACGCCGCTCTTATCTATGATTCCTCCGCCGATAACCATATCTCCATCATAAAAAACGACAGACTGGCCAGGAGTAATGGCTCTCTGGGACCTCTTAAATTCTACGCGCACCTTATCCGAATCCATGGGAGAAACTAGAGCCTCTGCCTCTCTGTGCTTGTACCGGATTCTGGCTTTGACCTTCAGAGGCTCTGTGATTTTTTCAAGGGAGACCATGTTCAGTTTGGATGCCAGAAGAAGCTTTTCATAAAGTTTTTTCTCCGGACCGACCACGATTGTATTTTTCTCACTCAGGATAGAGAGAACATACAGAGGATGTGGCGCAGAAATGCCCATCCCTCTCCTCTGGCCGATAGTATAATGGATGATTCCCTTATGCTGGGCGAGTGTCCGGTTCTCCGAATCAACTACGGGACCAGGAAGGAAAGCCTCGGGAATCCGGGTCTGAAGAAATCCCGCATAATCATTATCCGGGACAAAACAGATCTCCTGGCTTTCCGGCCTCTCTGCCACAGGAAGACCGGATGCCTGGGCCTTTTTTCTCACTTCCTCTTTAGTCAAGTCTCCTATGGGCATTAAAGTCCGGGAGAGCTGCTTTTGCGTCAGAGGATAGAGAAAATACGACTGGTCCTTTTCTCTGTCTTTTCCCTTTTTGAGAATATACCGTGTGGTCTGTTTGTCATACTCGATCCGAGCGTGGTGGCCAGTGGCGAGATAATCCGCTTCCAACGCTTTCATCTTCTTCAGCAGGACATCAAACTTGATGTACTGATTGCAGCGTATACAGGGATTCGGAGTGCGGCCCTGGGCATACTCTTCACAGAAATCAGTGATTACACTTTTTTCAAAAGATCTCCTGAAATCAACGACATAGTGGGAAATCCCGAGTGAGAGGGCTACCTGATGAGCATCTTCAGTCGCTTTCCAGCCACAGCAGCTCTTCAGGTTCTCAGACCGACAGTAGACCTTAGGCAGGGAGTAGAGATTCATCGTCACTCCCACCACATCATAGCCCTGTTCTTTGAGAAGAGCAGCTGCCACAGACGAGTCCACTCCCCCACTCATAGCCACGACAACTCTTTTCGGATTCATCTTTTTTCAGCCTATAGGATACCACAAAAAAGGGAGGATAGAGAAAAATCAGAATCAGGCTTTGCTTGTCTTGCAGCCTATCAAAGAGAAAAAAGGAGACAGGCTACTTTTTCTTCGGAGACTGTTCCTTCGGGGTCAGTCCTTATCTGAATGTGAGACCCTAAGCTTGATTCTAGTCTTGTCGCATCAATCTTGACAAGGCCTAACCCATTCTCTGAAAAAAGGGGCCTGTCCCCTTTTTTGTTTTTTTTCAAAAAAAATCCCCCTTGCTCTTGGGAACAAGGGGGAAGGATCTAGAAGGTTAAATT
>JASFPJ010000238.1:0-5620 GCA_050116035.1 Candidatus Aminicenantota bacterium
GGCAATATAATAAGTGGCATCGCGCATATACAGCTTTTTTTTCTTGGCCAATTCCAAAGCTGATTCAAAAGCATTTGTTATCTTGACATCGAGCTTTCCCAGGACTTCATCTCTTTCCCAATAGTAGTTCATATTACTCTGCACTTGTTCGAAATAACTGCAGGTTGCGCCTCCGGCGTTGGCCAGGAGGTCAGGAATCATGAAGATATTCCGATCAGCGATGATTTTGTCAGCTTCGGGAGTTGTTGGACCGTTGGCTCCTTCGGCGATAATTTTGACTTTTTTGCTGATTTTCTTCACATTATCGGCAGTAATCTGATTTTCCACTGCAGCCGGGATCAAAATATCCACTTCCTGCTCCAACCAGCTTTCCCCAGGGAGAACCTCGTAGCCCAACTCGCTGGCCTTATTCTTTTCGATCCCTCCAAAGCGGTCGGTGATACCACTCAGCTCCTCAACATCTATGCCAGATTCTTTTTTGTAACAGTAGGATACTTGATCCTTCTGGTCCCAGCAAGAAACGCTGATTACAGTTCCTCCGATCTGTTGGAAAAGCTTAGCAGCATGCTGCCCCACATTGCCGAATCCCTGGATGCTGGCAGTGGTGTTCTCTGGGCGTATTCCCAGTTCTTTGAGAGTTTGCCGCACCGTAAAAATCAGCCCGAATCCAACCGCTTCCTTACGGCCCTGTGATCCTCCCATTCCAATGGGCTTTCCTGTGATGAATCCCGGATATTTCTCCCCTCGAATGACCTCGTACTCATCCAGCATCCATAACATATGCTGGGCACTGGTCATGATATCGGGGGCGGGTACATCCACCAAAGGTCCCAGGTATTTCGCCAGCTGGCGCACCCATCCCCGGCTGACCTGTTCCTGCTCTCTCATGCTGAGATCATGGGGATCGCATGTGACTCCTCCATAGGCCCCCCCCAAAGGAATATCGATGACAGCGCATTTCCATGTCATCCACATAGCCAAAGCTCGTATGGTATCGATTGTTTCCAAAGGATGAAAGCGAATTCCTCCCTTCGCAGGACCCCGCACATCGTTATGGACCACTCTGAAGCCACGAAACACTCGAAGATTTCCATCGTCCAATCTTACGGGTATGGTGAACTGTTGTTCTCTCATTGGATACATAAGGAATTCTCTTGTGGCTTTATCCAGGTCGATCATGTCAGCGATATGATCGACCTGGTCCTGGGCCATCTTGAACGCATTGAAAAATTCTTTGCTCATCGGATATTTCCTTTCATTAAGCCGTCAATGAAGATTTTCTTTAGAAGCAACGCTTTATAGTTATCCACACCCTTTTTAAATGTCAAGGCTGCGTGGACTTTCGAAGATTTTGGATCGGAACATGCTGAAATGTTGTATTTTCAAGAATATATTATAGCATAAACAGCTTCATATAACGTCTTTATCCCCCGTTTTCCCCCTTAAATATTTATTGAAATCATAACAAAAAACAAACAGATTTATAACAATCCTATGCTAATTGAATTTTGTGGAGTCTACACATTTGGGATTATCGACGAATGAACTGTTATTCAATCAAGCCATTTTAGAGGCTGGATTGAAAGAAATACAGAAAATTTTTTTTAATCATAATTCTATGAGAAAGGAGAGGCTTAATGTCTAATTATGTATCTGATTTTATGGCCGAATTAAAAGCAAAAAATCCGGGTGAAAGTGAGTTTCACCAGGCTGCAGAGGAGGTAGCCAAATCGCTCGCTTTGGTTTTCGAACGGAATCCCGAATACAGGAAAGCCAAGCTGTTGGAACGGATCGCTGAGCCCGAACGTGTCCTAATGTTTCGTGTTCCTTGGATGGATGACAATGGAGAAATCCATGTCAACCGGGGATTCAGGATTGAGATGAACAGCGCCATCGGGCCCTATAAAGGAGGCCTTCGATTCCATCCCACTGTGAATCTGGGAATCCTGAAATTTCTCGCCTTCGAGCAGGTATTTAAAAACAGTCTGACCACACTTCCCATGGGGGGAGGAAAGGGAGGTTCCGATTTCGATCCCAAAGGAAAGAGCGATAACGAAGTTATGCGGTTCTGCCAGGCATTCATGAGTGAGCTTTTCAGGCACATCGGTCCCAACACCGATGTCCCGGCAGGAGATATCGGTGTGGGAGGCCGCGAAATCGGATTTTTATTTGGTCAGTACAGGAAGCTGAGAAATGAATTCACTGGCGTCTTAACCGGGAAAGGCTTGGATTGGGGAGGATCTCTCATTCGCCCTGAGGCCACTGGGTATGGGGCTGTTTATTTTGCGGCTGAAATGCTTAACACCAAAAATGACACTTTGGAAGGCAAGGTGTGTCTTGTATCTGGAGCCGGCAACGTTGCCCAGTATACGGTGGAGAAAATCAATCATCTTGGCGGAAAAGTCGTCACTTTGTCCGATTCCAGCGGGTACATATATGATGAAGAAGGTATCGATGCAGACAAGATTGCCTATGTCATGGAGCTGAAGAATATCCGTAGAGGGAGGATAAAAGAATACGCGGAAAAATACAAAAGCGCCACGTATACTCCGGTTGATTCCGAACTGGATCATAATCCCCTGTGGAATCATAAGGCTGATTGTGCTTTTCCCAGTGCTACGCAGAACGAAATCAACGGCAAGGATGCTCAGAACCTCTTGAAAAACGGAGTCTTCGTCGTCTCCGAGGGCGCGAATATGCCCACTACTGCGGAGGGAGCAGATACGTTCATCGACGCCAAAATATTCTTTGGCCCAGGCAAGGCGGCAAATGCCGGAGGTGTTGCTGTTTCCGGGCTTGAGATGTCCCAGAATAACCTGAGGCTTAACTGGTCCAGAGAAGAGGTCGATAACCGCCTGCACAACATCATGAAGAGCATCCATCAAACAGCCAAAGAAGCAGCTGATGCTTATGAAACACCTGGGAACTATGTCAATGGCGCGAACATAGGAGGATTTCTCAAGGTCGCTAATGCGATGATGGAACAGGGGTTGGTTTAAAAGAAGATTTGCATAAAAATTGGTGAAGTATTAATCCATATAAATATCTAAAGAGCTGTAAATCCCTGGAGGAGGGAAGAGCTTTTTATTAACAGCCTATTCAATTCCCTTCGAGGACGGTTCCATCGATGGAAGAGGCATTCGAGAAGGCCGGAGATGTTAAAGTCTATGGGAAGGGCTCTCTGGGAGGAAAAGGAGCTGGTTTAGTCCAGATAAATGAATGCAATTTTCCTCAAACCAGAAAACTGAAAACTCGAATACTCAGCACAAGTTTTTTTGACAAGTTTCGTAAAAAGGGCGGAAAATTTGAAGCCGAAGAACTGAATGTCCTTGATGCGGTCCTGAAGGAGATGGGAGATGTTCCCATTGGGGTGCGCTCATCAGCGACTAATGAGGCCCGTGTCTCACCGAAGAAGATTGGTCCAGTTCATGCTGGAGAGAACATCTCCTTCATGATACCAAATAACCATCCCGATGAAAGGGTTCGGTTTCACCAGCTGAAAATAGCCATTTATCATATCTACAATGACTTCATCCAGAAGCAGCCTGCAGATAGTATTGAGAAGATGGCCATTGTCATCAACCCTATCCCCGGCATTTTTGATGATACCTTTGCCGGGCCCTTTTATTACCCTTACATCTCTGGAGTGGCCAACTCCTTCTTTCCTTACGCCCTGAAGACGCAGGACACGAATGAAGGCTTTGCTCGAATCGCCTTCGGACACGGTTATGCCACAGTTCTGGATGAATTTCCAGTCATTTGCATGGCCACTATAAAAAATCCGATTCCGCTGAGGTTCTTGAGGATGGGAAGAGGACAGCAGTATTTTTTTGCGCTGGATATGACGAAAAGCAAAGGGCTGAGCGGAGAAGAGCTGGAGACCATGAAGACACTCCATGTCCGCTTCGCCAACTACCATAAAATCAAAAAATTGGGCATAAAACACAATCTGATCACCATTGAGGAATTGATCCAAAACAACCATTATGGGTTCAAAAGTGGTCTGGACAAGATAATGGAAATAATTTCTGAAAAGATCTCGTCTCATTTCCAGATAGAATTTGTGTTTAATATCGATTTCGAAAGAAAAGATAGAGAAGTGGGCTATTTTCACATTGTTCAGCTTACGCTTTTGCCCGAGCTGAAATTCGAAGCCATACATATCCCTAAAAATGTGCAGCACTCCTACCTTTCCATCAAGAGCCTTCAGGGACACGGCATCAAAAAGGGCATCAAGCATGCAGTCGTTATCTCTCCTTTCCTGTACGAAAAAGATATGCATGAAGAAGTCAGGAAAAAAATCTCAGAGGTCAACTCCATCATGCGTGAAAAAAAAGAGAGCTACATCATGGTCATTCCCGGAAGGCTGGGGAGCCCCAATAGAGACTGGGGAATACAGGTCGATTACAGGGATGTGGATAGAGCTGTGGCCATCTTTGAGTACGGAGTCGATATTGCCGGTCGAGCGGAGCCTCTTCCAGAGGATGACAGCCTTTCTGGAGGAGTTTATGGCAGCCATTTCCTGTACATGATCCAGGGGGGGTATGATGAAGACCAGAAAAGGCTCCAGACAAGAATGTATGGGACACAGGGAACACATTTCCTTACAAATTTAGTCAGCAACAATGTCATTTACGGTTATATCGCCCCCACAGAAGATAAGATTGACCCCTGGTTTTTTACCCAGCCAGATAAAAGCGATGCCTTATACGTGCTGACCTTTCCAAAAAGTGTTACAATCTATGCGGATTCCATAAACCAGCGCTGCATGGTTGTTACCTGAATCCTGACAGATCCATGCAAGGAAGAGTTAAGGCATCAAAAAAAAGTCCTAAAGAATTTCCCTTCCTTCCCAGGATCATTAACCCTGAAAAAATCAAACATGCGGTTTTCTTTTCAGCGGATGAACATGTGAGAAATGCAAAAAAAGTCCTCGAAGAAAAAATGCCATGGATAGTCACAGTAGTCTTTTCTGATCCCTTATCCGTATCGAATTATCGACCAGACCGTGCATCAGCGTTTATCTTCGATGATACAGCCCTGAATATCGTTGACTCACAAAAGATCCGTCAAAATGCCAAAGACGCAGTTTTAGTCCTGCTTTCTTCGAATGAATTCATCCAGTGCTCTCCGCCTTCGGTAGCCCAAAAAAGGCATCCTTATGCTGCCAAGGCCGATCTTGTGTTTGCTTATAACAACACAGACTGTGCCCCGAACCATATCATCGCCTCGGCGGTGAGAGCTGCGGAAGATCTCTTGAATATCACAAAATATTCGAATGCTCGGCGTTTCATCTTCTTAGTTGTAGATGATGAGCCGCGTTGGTTTTCACAGTTTCTACCCGTCCTTTATAACATCATAGGACAGAGAGCCGATGTCATGATCGCCCGGACTTTGGAGGAATCGCTGGAGTTTGTCTTTGGGGTAAAGCGCGAATCCGAAATCGACGATGAAGCTTATCGTTCCCACGGCTATGGCGATGATGTAATCTGTTTGATTTCTGATATATTTTTCCCCAAATGGAATGACCTGAACAGCACTGCAGGAAAAGACCTCATAAGGTTGATGCGCAAATACTACCCGCGTATCCCCATCGTTGTCGCCTCTAAGACAAAAGAGG
>JASFPJ010000239.1:0-5549 GCA_050116035.1 Candidatus Aminicenantota bacterium
GACAAAGCTCACACTGGAGCTTCAACCTCTCAAGCGAATATATCTCTATTCCGATTATGCCTATGATGTCAAGACCATCACCTTAAATATTTCTGTAGTTTATGTGCTCGGTATTGTGGCCTTTCTGATCCTTTTCATCGCCTGCATCAATTTTATGAACCTGACTACCGCCCGCTCTGCCCGGCGTGCTCGGGAGGTGGGGTTGCGCAAAGTAGTGGGAGCTAGGCGCGGGCAGCTTGTCTCCCAGTTTTTGGGTGAATCTCTTCTGCTTTCTTTAATATCACTGATATTCGCCATTTTGATCGTTGAGTTCTTTCTTCCCCTTATCAACAGCCTTCAGCCCTATAAAGCCTACGCTCTTTTTGGATCCAGAGACATAATTCTCTATCTTGGGCTTGTTTTGGTCGCCTTAATGACCGGGCTCATTGCCGGGAGCTATCCCGCTCTCTTTCTTTCTCGATTCCAGCCAACCAAGGTCTTGAAAGGCTTTCTGGGGCAAACCTCAGGACGGGGAGTGCTGAGAAAGATTCTGGTGGTCAGCCAATTCACGTTCTCGATTATTCTTATTATCGCTACATTGACTGTTTTTAGACAGATGCGCTTTATGCAGAATAAGGATCTGGGCTATGACAAATCAAATCTTCTGGTTTGTTTTCTGCCGGAGACTATGCGCTCAAGCTATGAACCACTGAAGACCGAACTCCTCAGGTACCCCAGTATCTCCCAGGTAACAGCCTGCCTGAACCTGCCTACCTGGGAGGGTCCATCTTATGGGCTGAATGAATGGGATGGCCGTGACAGCGACAAAGAAATCTATATGTATCACGGCAGTGTGGATTATGATTTTTTTGAAACCTTTGACATAGACATTGTTCAAGGAAGGAAATTTTCCCGCGATTTTGCCACTGACAAGGAAACGGCTTTGATCGTGAATGAGGAGGCCGTCAGAGCTATGGGTATGAAAAATCCCATCGGAAAGAGAATGAGCTACTTTGGGGGAAAAGGAATCATCGTCGGTGTGATGAAAGACTATCATTATGCCACTTTACGCGATAAGATCGGTCCCCTGGTTCTGGACCTGGATCCTCAGAATACAAGCTATATGATTTTAAAAGTCAATCCCAAAGACCTGACCGGCACAGCAGCATGGATTGAAAAAATATGGAATGGTTATGACCCGGATCAAACTTTCGAGGCCAGGCTATTAGAAGATATATTAGAGGATGTGTATCTGACAGAGGGCATCATCAGCCGGTTTTTCAATTATGCCGCCTATCTTTCGCTTCTGATTTCCTGTCTGGGGTTGTTCGGACTTGCCGCTTATTCCGTGGAACAGAGGATAAAAGAGGTCGGTATCCGCAAAGTGCTGGGTGCTCGTGTCGCTGATATCTTTGGCCTTCTATCCAAGGAACATCTTAAACTTATCGCCATTGCTAATATTTTCGCCTGGCCTCTGGGCTATTTTGCGATGCGGATGTTTCTCCAGAATTATCCCTTCCGGACATCACTGGGCATTGAGATTTTTTTGATGTCAGCTACGGCAGCCTTTGGGATTGCCTTTCTCACTGTCTTCTATCAGACTTTCAAAGCAGCTCGCACCGATCCCGCCGACACCCTGAAATACGAGTAATTGTCAGAAAATGTGCTCTATAGAGAATAACTTTTTCATTCATTTGAATAGTCAATCCGTTCAATAGATTTAATTTTGGGAATATTTATTTCTGTTCGGATACGGATAAAAATTATTCGCGAGTGGACATGGAATATTTTGTACAACTCGAATACTCCAGGAGATAATCTTTGCATAATATTTGCATCAACAATTAGGATACCAGGCATAGGTGCATTTTTCTATGGAGGTGAAATTGGTAAACAAAATAAATAAATCCGGAATAGCAGGGATATTGATTTTGGCAGGAATTTTGATATCTTTCGGAAGTCTGGCGTTTGCGGAACAGATTCACGTACTCGCCCAGAAGGGAGATTTGGAAGGTGTGAAAACCTTGATCGAACAGAATCCTGAGCTGGTCAATGCCAAGGATGAAAACGGACGTACGCCGCTTCACTGGGCCTGCCGTGGAGTCTATATCGAGGTTGTGAGGTTTCTCGTGGATAAGGGTGCGGACGTCAATGCTGAGGACAGCAACAAAGTTGTTCCTCTTCACAGCCTGGCGGTACGCAACAGTGCCGAGGCCATAGAGCTTCTGCTTGCCAGAGGAGCTGATGTCGATGCCAAAGACTACGGGGCGAACACTGCGCTCCATCATGCTGCCGTAAATAATGCCAAAGATGCGGTGGCACTCCTCGTAAAAAAAGGCGCAGATATCGAAAGCCGTGATAATTACAGGCGCACGCCGCTTATTCTGTGTGCTAGGGAAAGAGGAGGACCGGAAACCATACGGATCCTTCTTGAAGCTGGTGCCGATGTCAAAGCTAGAGACAAATTCCAGGCTTCGTCTCTCGATCTGGCTGCCTGGCGGGGAAAAAAAGAGGTTGTCGATATTCTTATGGATGCGGGAGCAGACATTCCTTCCGGGGGACGTGAAGCCCGATATCTCTTTTCAGTAGCCGCCTCACAAGGATTGAGCCGGCTTTTCGACGCTGTTGCCAAGGCGGGCGGCGATCCCACGTTCAAGCTCTCCAACGGCGGCACACTGCTGCATTCAGCTGCATCAGGCGACTCAATCAAAATACTGGAGATCCTGATTGCCAAGGGTTTGGATATCAACCTGAAAGATAATTATGGATGGACGCCCTTGCACTATGCCGCAAGAGACGGCCGGTTTGAAAATGTCGAACGGCTGATTACAGAAGGAGCGAACATCAATGCACGCAGCATCATGGGGCAGTCCCCTCTGAACGCTGCCGATGAGATGAAGCAGGATAAAGTGCGCACTCTGCTGATAGAAAAAGGTGCAGAAGACAAGCCTATTCAGTTTCCTATTCTCGAAGGAGACTATATGGGCCAGAAGCCTCCCGGTGATACGCCGGAGCTTTTTGCTCCCGGGATCGTATCTTCCATCTGGGGGCTTCACAGCACTGCGGCCTTTTCTCCAGACGGGAATATAGTGATGTGGGCGCCCATGATCGAGATTCCAGGCCAGATCTATTCCACGGGAGGAATTTTAATGTCAGAGCGAAAAAAAGGACATTGGACAGTCCCACGCTTCGCCCCCTTCACCGGAGATGAAGAGGGAGATGTCCCATTTTTTTCGCCTGATGGAAAGCGCGTGTACTTCATGTCAACGATGCCTCTTCCTGGCGATCCACAATCGCGCAAAGAACGGATCTGGTATGTAAACCGGACTGTAGAGGGATGGTCTGCACCCAAGGCCGTCGATCCCTCTGTCAATGACTATCCCCATCACTGGCAGATTTCTGTGGACATTGATCACACCATCTACTTCAGCTCCAGTATCCCTGAGGGACACGGCGAAGGGGACATTTATTGCTCCAAGCTCGTGGACGGAAAATGGCAAAAGCCCCAAAACCTTGGTCCTCCTATCAATACCGATAAGGGCGAGGGCATGCCTTTCATCGCACCGGGCGGTAACTACTTGCTTTTCTCCCGGACTTATGACCTCTACATCAGCTACCGTAAAGAAGACGGTGGATGGACAGAGCCTGTGAACCTGGGAACACCCATCAACTCGCCCAGCATCGAGATCTGCGGGATGATTAGTCCCGACGGAAAATATCTGTTTTTTCTCAGCCAGCGGGGTGGCGAGAGTCATATCTGGTGGGTGGACGCCGGATTCATAAAAAAACTAAAAAAGTAAGGTTGTTCACAAGTACTCATACTGAAATTCATGACCCGCAATGAAGATTTGTACATTATTTGCAGTCAAAAAAGGGAATACGCGGTAATTTGAACTATTTGACTTCTTCTACATATTTGTCACATAAGCGATTAATTATGTGAAGATTGATAAGTTATATGAAATGAGTTAATGGCTCTATCCAAATAGCAGAAGGGCCAAGAGGAAACATCGAAAAGATGCAATATCTTTTCTGTGGAGGTGAAAATGGCAAACAAAGTGAACAAACCCAGTAAGAAGCACATCCGATTACCGATTGTGATTCATTTGGCTGTCTTGATGGCAGTGTTTGCAGCATTAGGAGTATTCGCACAGGAAGAATCGACAAAGGAATCAGCCGCAGTAGTGATCGAGCAAGTGATGGAAGAAATTGGCGTCGATGGAGCAATGGCGAAATTTTTTCAGCTGAAAACCAAAAAGGAAGACTATTCATTCATCGAAGCTGAATTCACAGCCCTCGGGAACAAGCTTCTTCAAGCCGGGCGTCCGCATGAGGCCGTTTCAGCCCTGGAAATGGCGGCTGAAATCTTCCCGAATTCGGCAAACGTCTACTGGTTGAAGGCAGTCGCACACTACGCAGCCGGGAACGCTGAACAAAGCCTTAAAGTCATCGCTAAAATGAGGTCGATTCAAGGAGAAGCCATCTTGGTAGACTTCTTAAATAGAAACGAAGGAAAACTGGCGGCAACAGCCGAAGAGGTCATCGAAAGGCATATCGAGGCCACCGGCGGCAGAGAAGCCTGGAAGGCTGTCAAAACCATGGTTTTGGTATTCAGCATTCAAAGCACTAGAGGCCTGCAAACCAAAATGGTCCGCATGTACAAACGCCCGAATTTTTATCGCCAGGGTCTGGAGAGCGGCGGCCGATTCACCTCTACCGACGGAGAATCTGTCTGGAATGTCAGTGATAAAGGTTGGAGGAAGATGGAAGGAAACTCGAATCCATATATTCGGATGGCAAACCTAGACAACTGGTTCATTGATTATCCCACGAAGAAAGTATCCTATACGTTTATAGGATTGGAATTTCTCGAGAGCTCTCCAGTCTATCACCTGCGGAGGACATTCTGGGATGGATTTCAAGAAGACCTCTTCTTCTCCGCGATTACCAACCTTCTGACCGAAATCAGGTCAGATTATATCCAGGGACAGCCTTTCATGGAATCCTACAAATCTCTCTGGAACTACAGGGAGGTCGAGGGGATCATGATCCCTTATATTTTCATCAGGAACGTCGGCTCCCTGGGGCCTCCTCATGGAGGCGCCGTTGAGGAAGTGAAAATTAACGTGCCTTTGGACGATGCATTATTCGTGCCCCCGAAGGATAAAAACTAATAAATCTCCGAACGAGAGAATCTGAATAAAGGTATTAATACAAAATTACTTTTTAGATTTCACTCGAGTGTGTTTGATCAGGTGATCGAGCGAGTGCTTTTCCTTCAGTTTTTCGAGCGCCTGGATCGATGATCTCAAATTTGGATTCACCTCTAGAGCTTTTTTGAAATATTCCATGGCTTTTGTTTTTTCTTCTTTGGCAAGATAGAATTCTCCAACCGAATCAAAGAGATTCGCATCACTGGGGAATAATTCTGTAGCATCCAGAAGCACTTTGAGTCCTTCATCCAGTTTCTCCTCGCCTTTCAGGTAATACGCGTATGAATTGAAAAGGATATTCAATCGGGGATAAACGATTTCTCCCTTGAATTTACGCTTTATGTCATCAATGTATTT
>JASFPJ010000240.1:0-5539 GCA_050116035.1 Candidatus Aminicenantota bacterium
ATACTCGCCCATCCCCATCTCCGCGTCTAACAGTGCTTGAATCCGGGCACTTTGGAAGTCAGCGACTTGGGAGATCAACCCAAGTCCTGTTGTGATTTTTTTAAACACACTTCTGCGTTCCTCTTCGCCCAGTTTTTCCTCGTCACTATCCTGGAGGATACGCAGTGACTGTTCCAATTCTTCTCTGACAGGAGCCATGGCTTCCCTTACAGCGAGAAAGGTCTCCAACCGTTCCGGCTCTATGGCGCCATTTGGAGATGGACAGTATTCGTCAATATCACCAAACTCCTCTACCAGTGTATTCATCAGCTCTTCCGAACTTCTAAAATCCTGCACGATATTCCTGATAAAAAAGAAACCACCCATGATCAAGATGATCACAATTAAAGTGATTGCTCCGCAGCCGATTCCGCAGCCGATGAGCCATTTCTTTGTTGTACTTGAAGAACCCTGTTTAACATTTTCCAAGGCTATTCTCCTTTTGACTGTCTTCTGAGAATAAAGCTACCACAGGACACGAATCTGGTCAAATCATCGCAAACTGAAAATTGATTTTCATGATGTCCTTCGTAAAAAAATACGTTTTCAGAGGAATTGGGTTCAATCATGAAGGAATTCAGATAGTGGACGTTCCCTGCGGGGAGACTCTATCTTTTTATGACGTTCCAGAAACAAATCAATCAAGATAAGGTGTCCCTTTCAGGAACGTCCCCATATTACTTATCTAATTTCTTGGATGTTTCAGCCATTAAAGTTTCGAGTCTTTCTCTGGCATCTCCCACTTCAAACAGCCCTTCTTCTGAAGTTTTCCATATTTCGAGAGATTTCGAGTACTGCTCGATTGCTTTCGCCTTCTGACCTATCTCCTCATAGAGTTTTGCCAGCCTGTAACGACTCAAAGGATGGATGATCGGTCTGTCCAGACCTATATCCAAATTAAGAGAGGTGATGCGTTCGTATTCTTTGATGGCCTTATTCATCTCGCCTTTCTTCAAGTATGCCAGTGCAAATAGATCATCATCAAACGGGAGGTTCCTCCTCACGAAAGACACTATCGCACTGAACGATACCTTGGGAGGGGGCATTTTCTCGATGAGAGCGATGGCCTCATCCGCAGAGCCCTCCTCGAGCAAGATCAGACTGTGGAAATAATCTTGTATGGTTGTCTTCATGTGTTTCGTTTTTTCTTCATCCATATCTGATAGAATGGACTGAATGACAGACAGCTTTGATTTGGCCGCTTCAATCTGGCCGGTCTTCAGGTCCGCCAAACCCGTGTAGAAATTGGATATGATGGTGTTTTCTTTATCATCACCGAGGTTGTTTCTGATCCTGAAATCCATTCGCTTCCTTTGGTATTCTTGGAAGAGGTCGATTTTTCCCCATTCGTAACAAATCCATAATTTCATTCTGTACGCAATGTCAATCAGGTTATTATCCTTAACCATTTTTACCAGCTCTTCAGATTTGTCAATCTCTGTAAAGGCCTGGTCCAGGTCTCCCAGGATATAAAAATAAAATCCCTTCAATTGATGTCCGAGAGACTGCCATGGTACAGACGGAGCAGTGGAGATGAATTGGTCAACCCACCTGATAGCCTCGCCATAATCCTCTTTGAGAGCGTAAATGTAGGATATTTTCCAATCTGAAGAAAAATCCGGTTTGACTTCCAACGCTTCCTTGAATTTTTCGATGGATTCATCCAGCTTTCCCATACGGAAATACATCTCTCCCATAGAATCGAATGGATTGGCATCTCCGGGAGACACAGACGCGTATCTCTTGAAGTATTCAAGGGCTTTTTCAAAATCATTCTTGTTGCTGTACATATAAGCCAGTTGATTCAGGGCATAACCGTATTCGGGGTCGAGTTCGATCGCTTTTTTCAACTCTGCTTCCGCTTCATCCTGCATACTTCTTCCCAAATAATACAGAGCGAGATCGAAATGAATCCTTTTCTCTTCAGGATACTTTTTAGAAATCTCCTGGAGAATTTCAAAATATTTCTTTCGTTCTTTATCTTTCTTATCCATCCCAGCGAGGATGGCTTTTATGTAAAGACCCTCTTTGCCCGTGACTTTTTTCCCGTACTTCTTGAATTTTTCAAGAGAATCATCCATTTTTGCCTTATCACCCAAATATCCATACACGCGAGTTAGATAAAAATAGGCTAAAGCAAACTCTGGATCCTGCTCTACGGCTCTTTCGAGAAACCGTTTAGCATCCGCGAAATAAAATTTTTCATAGTCTTCTCGCCCTCTTAGGAAGTAGTTGTAAGCTTCCATATTAGGCGTAGTCACTTCTGCAATTTGAACTTTTGGAGGCTTGGCTTTCCGTTCGGACAAGCCTATGCCGCGGGAGATTTCTCTGCTCAACTCATCTATCTGCTTATTGAGAATGCTGTCCACCCCTGTTCCTCTGGAGCTCGTGCTTTTAATCAGGTTCTTTGTTTCCACATCCAGAACATTGACATTGGTCGTAAAAGTCTCTTCCCCCTTCCCGAAACTTCCCAGAACAATGGCATCCACACCTTCTTGGCTACAGAGCTCAAATCCCAGGTCTCTATCGATGTCTTTCACTTCATCTTTTCCCATTTGTTTGAGAAGGTCGTGCAGCCTCTCCCATGTGGTGACACGGATGTACCTGTTCTGCTCGAGGCTTGTGATGAGGAGATTGGGGATCGCTTCTTTCAGATAATCAAAGTTAGAATCACCTGTCTGGTTCTCGAATGTGATGACCGCGACTTTGACCATATCTTCAAGAGGAACAGCACCCGCTTCCTTCGAGAAAAATTTCCATCCCGCGACACTCAATACAGCTATTGCGATCAAAAGAAATGCGGGAAGGACGAGCTTTCTCAGGTTGAACTTGATTGTGATTTCCCGCGAAGTGACAGTCTTTCTCTTAGGGATTCGGCTTTCTGTGGTGGGCAGCTTTTTTTCAATAGCGTTAAGCTCTGCGAGAAGTTCCTCGACATTTTGAAATCTTTTTTCTTTTTTCTTTTCCAGACACTTCAGGATTATATGACTCAAAGGGTCAGGAATCTGGGTATTGATTTTTTTTGGATTTTGAGGAATCTCATTCCTGTGTTTCAAGGCGACACTGATAGGAGTATCTCCTAAAAAGGGAACCTTTCCGGCCACCATCTCAAAGAGTATGACTCCGAGTGAGTAGATATCAGAGCGCTGGTCAGCCTTCTTTCCCTCGACCTGCTCCGGGCTCATGTACTCCGGAGTGCCCACCATCACTCCAGGTCCTGTCATTCCATCTGTTGTCAAAGAGCGAGCGATTCCGAAATCCATGATCCGTGCAATTCCAACTTTATCAATCATGATGTTTGACGGCTTTAAATCACGATGCACCACTCCCAAACGGTGGGCCTCAGCCAAACCTTCGCACACTTGTTTGGCGATGCTGACAGCCGTTTTCATACTCAACTGTTTTGTCATGCGAATCATGCTCTTTAAATTTTCGCCTGGGATATACTCCATGACAATGTAATGGAAATCGTTGTCTTTACTGAGGTGGTACATGCGGCAGACATTCTTATGGGACACCTTTCGGGCACACTTCAATTCATTCTGGAAACGTTCGATCGTGTGTTTATTTGACGCGATTTCAGGTTTTATGAGCTTTAACGCCACTTTCTCGTTTATTGTTGTATCGAGAGCTTTATAGACAGTCCCCATGCCTCCCTGCCCGAGCTCTTCAATGATCTGGTATCTTTCGGCAAAGGTTGAGCCAGGAGTGAAGTCTTCAGAGGGAGTCTGTCGGGTCATGGTCGGAATTTCCGAGATATCCTCAGAAGCCCCAAATTTTGTCCCGCATTGACTGCAAAAACGAGACTCATCGGGATTATCATAATCACAATGAGGACACTTCATAACTTCTTCTCCTTCCTCCCAAGTATTAAAGAAGATAAAGCACTATATGTATAAATATACAAAATATAGCCTATGCAAATTGCGTGCCAAAAGATTTATAGGCATAATTCACATATTCCATTCCATATTTGATTTCATTCCAAAATCATATTTAATTAGAATCTCTTTCAAGCCCGAATAAATCAATTTTCTTCTCTTGGCAACCCTGTTGAATGCCATTTTCATTCCCACTCCATTGAGTTCGTATTCACATGACATTCATTCAGTCTCCCTCTATTCACTAGTACGTATTTTTAACCCAAATGGATTCAGATTTCATCAGAAATTCACTTGTATGCATTCGGAAGTCAGGATAGAATATATAAGGAAAGCAAAACAACAGCCCGCTAAACTGCGTGTTGACCACTTTCCTCGAAGATAAAGCCTGGAAGATGACTGGACAGATGAGCGATACTTCATGACTCAAACTCATTTCTAGAAATTTGAAGGAAATTTAATACAATGCCTCATTTAGTGCTGCAGCAGAAAGACGCCCAACCTGTGATTATCACAATCACTAAAGATGTCACGACACTCGGGAGAAGCTCCTCTAACGATGTATTCCTGACTGACCAGAGTGTCTCCCGGGAGCACGCGAAAATTGTCGAGCTCAAAGATGGGGGATTTGAGGTACATGATATGGGCGCCAAGCATCCCACTTCTGTCAACGGGATAGTTATTTCACACCACAGATTGAAGGATGGAGATAGAATACGATTGGGTGATTCCGTGCTCATCTTCAGAAGCGGGGAATCCCGTCCCTCTACACGGGTTGAGTTTCTCGCGGCTGAGGATATGGCCCAGGAAGCCGTGGAAGTGGCCTCCTTGGACGCCACACGGACAGACGTTTTCCCTTCTGAAGAATTGGACCTTTCTTCACTCAAAAAGGACCATCAGAGGCTGATGCTCCTGTATGAGTTCAGCCGGTCGATTTACCTTCATCTGGAAGACCAGCAAAAGTTGCTGGATGAGATCATGAGTTCAGTTTTCAGAACGCTCGATGCAGAAAGAGGTTTTATCGCTCTTGCCGATGAAGATACTGGAGAACTGACATGTGAGTATGTCCGGGATAATACAACAGAAAAAGAATCAGAGAAACTGGAAGTGAGCCGGACAATATTACATAAGGTACACAAGGAAGGAGTTTCCATCCTGACCGTCAACGCTCTCAAGGACCAGGAATTCAGAGATGTCAAAAGTGTCAGGGAATACAGCATCAGGTCAGCCATGTGCGCCCCCCTGCTCTTCCAGAATGAAGTGATAGGAGTCGTCTACTTAGACAACCGGGCTTCGGCTGGAAAGTTTTCCGAAGATGACTTGATGTTCTTGACTGCTCTCTGCCACCAGGCCGGGACTGCGCTCAGGAATTCTTGGCTCCACAGGCAAGTGGTCCAGGAGAATATCCGGCTGGCCAACGCATTAAAGCCAAAATTCCAGGTACTGGGTGATTCTGAAAAGATGAAAAAGGTCTTCCAGACAATGAAAAAAGTCGCACCGTCAGATATCACAGTGCTCATCCAGGGTGATACAGGAACGGGAAAGGAATTGGTTGCCCAGGCTATTCATGGACAATCGTCTCGAAGCGACCGACCTTTCATTGCAGTCAACTGTGCGGC
>JASFPJ010000241.1:0-5524 GCA_050116035.1 Candidatus Aminicenantota bacterium
TCAGGTCAAATAGTCCTTGAATCCTATTTCCAGATCAGATTGGAAGGCGCAAAAGAAAATGCCAAAATTAAGATTTTTAACGATTATCTGTATGAGTCTTTTATTGTTTTTTGTATATGGCTGTAAAAAAGGTTCTAATGAAAGCGAGTCCCCAGAAGCGAGTACGCATGAACATCAGCAAGGAGAACAAGCGGGACATGAACATGAACAAGGAGAACAAGCGGGACATGAACACGAACAGGGAGAACATGCAGAAGAAGGCGAAAAAGAAGAACATGCAGGAGAGGGAGAAGAAGCGGGTCAACGGATTTCCATAGACGGAATCCACGATGAAGTTCGAAAAGGAGTACGCTTAATTTTATCTTTTGATAATGAATCTTCTTCTTTCGATGGAACTGTAGAGAATGTAACAGAAAAGACGATTTCCAGAGTCCGTGTTGAAGTTCACCTTTCTAACGGAAATGAATTGGGCCCAACAGAGCCTATCGACCTTGCCCCTGGGAAAAAAGTAAGCGTCAAACTATCAACAGAGGGACAATCATTTAGCTGGTGGAAGGCACATGCTGAGACAGGTGCCTCCGAACATTGATGCAGAGGAGAATAAAACCGGATTTGACTTGACATCCCTTGTTAGTTCTTGTGTTGGTTATTCTAGTTAAGACGCGACCGCTATTACGATCCCTTTAGGCTTTTTAATTAAGAGGATTAAGCGTAGAAATTTAATTCCCTTATTCTGAGTCCTGTTTGGAGAGGCCCAGCCATTTATCCGTGAAGGTTTTGAATTCTTCTAAGGGCAGTCTTCTTTTTTTGTAATAGCCTTTTTCCTGTCTCTGTTTCATGGCTTCATACAGGATGATTCCCACTGACACGGAGAGGTTGAGGCTTTGAGCCATCCCGACCATCGGTATCCTGATTTTGTAATCCGATACACCCAGAGCTTCTTCTGAGATACCTTCGGCTTCGTTTCCGAAAACGACAGCTAGAGGTTGGGTGTAGTCCAGGTCCAAATAGGAAAGGCTGTCTTTACTGAGATGGGTAGCGACGATTTTGAATCCTTTTGTCTTCAGCTGTGTCAGGCAATCTGTACTTGATGTGTGATAATGAAATTGAAGCCATTTTTCAGCTCGAGTCGAGATGGCTTCGTTCACCGGGAAAGATTCTCCACTTGCGGAGATGATGTCCAGATTCAGGATTCCTGCGGCGTCGCAGGTCCGGACAACAGCGCTGGCATTATGAGTGTTCTTCACTTCCTCCAGGACAACTCTGAGATCGGGCTGCCTGAGGGAAAGAACTCTTTTGACTTTCTCAGTTCTTTCTTTTGTGGGCACAGAAAAAATATAACAAAGCCTCTCTTAAAATGAAAGGGGTCGCATCTTAACATTTAACATTACGTACGAAAAAAACAATTATTGCTCTTGAATGTTAAATGTTAAGACGCGACCCCAATAAGAATTTGGCCAGTAGAATCAGCCAGAAGAAAGCTGTCCCGAAAATAGCTCTCCATTCCTTGTTTTCCCTGAAAGTCCTCCAACTGAATCTGCTTTTATTTGGAGTGGAGAAAGGTTTCAAAGAGGGAAGAAAGAGGGGCGTTTTTTTTCTGTATTCCTCATATTCCGCTGGAAAGAGTTTCTTCATCCTCTCTTTTTCTGTATGAATGACCAGAGGATAAAAGAGGAGAAAATAGGCCAAAAATATACACAGACCCCACAGGGAGTGGGAGGCGATGACAATACCGAATCCGATGATTAAATTTCCCAGATAGAGGGGATTTCTTGTGTACATGTACGGGCCAGAGATAGTCAACTCTTTTTGCTTCCTGAGGTGTCCTGCGGCCCACATTCTTAAAAGAAGGCCGAGAATGCATACAGCCAGCCCTCCTAATAAAGAAATGAGGTCGGGTTTGGCCAGTATCACGACCAGGATAACACCTATGAGGCCAGCTCTGACTCTCCACCCATAAACTCTCTTCTTGAAATCGGCTTTAGGCATGTTTTTCTAATAATTGGACGCTCAGAGCCTCCACTTCCTTTGGAGTAATTTTCTTGAGGCATTCCAGACTCGAACAGCTCCTTTTGTAGCAGTAGCTGCACTCTATTTCGTGAAAAGCCACTTTGTCTTGGGGACTGAACGGTCCGTTTCTTGTGGGATTGGTGGGACCGAAGATTCCAACCAAAGGACGAGAAAACGCACAAGCGACTTGAAGCGCAAACGTATCTCCGCTGATGAGTAAGGAGGCTTTTTTTACCAACGCCATGACTTCTTTCAGAGAGAAGTCAGGAGAGAGCGGGATCTGAGATTTTTGATGGATTTCCTCAGCCAGCGCTTTCTCTTTCTCGTTCCCCCAGAGAATGAGTAGAAACAGGTCCTTTGACTTCAACATGTTGATCAGCTCGACCCAGTTCTCCGAAAACCATCTCTTTGTTTTCCAGGCCGCGCCAACGTTTAAAACAACGAGTTTTTTCTTTCCGTCATATTCGATTTTTCGAAGTTTTTCTTTGACCGATTGAGCATACTCATCCGGAAGATTAAGGGGAAACTCATACTGTGTTTCCATTATTTCTAACAGGGTGAGTAATCTTAAATTTTTATCGATCACATGGATAGTCTCCGGGACCTCTTCCAGTCTGTCCGTGTAAAACAGCCCGGCTTGGGATTCTCTTAAGTTCTTCCTGTGGAATCCTATTCTTTTCGTCGCTTTGGAGAGATAGGCAATGAGGCCAGATTTAATCAATCCCTGAAAATCAAGGGCAATCTGATTCTTGTTCTTGATGTCTTTCTTGAGAGTTGAAACTTCTCTCCAGAATCTTCTGGTGTTGATCCGCCATCCTTCAGTATGCGCCACAATGATCTTATCGATTCCAGGGACCAATTCCAGAATTTCCTTTCCTTTATCCTCGACAACCCAGGAAATAGTCCCTTTCGGGAATTTTTTCCGAAGAGCACAAAAAGCCGGGAGTGTATGGATGATATCCCCGAGGGAGCTGAGCCGGATGATTAAGAAATTGTCTGTCATGATTTCATTCCTGCTTATTCCTCTTCTTCCAGTTTTGAGGCGATCTCTTCGATAAGTTGAGAGGTTGACTTGATTTTCGGTCCTCCTGTGATGGCGATGGTGCCACCATATTTTTTAACTGTCTCTTTTTCAGGAACCGTGTCTTCTGTGTAGTCTGAACCTTTGGCATGAATATCTGGCTTGAGCGCGAGGAGAATTTTCTCCACGTTGAGTTCATCGAAAAAGGTGACATAATCGACAAAATAAAAAGAAGAAATAATCTCTTCCCTCTCCTTCTCCTGGAGTATGGGCCTTCCTTTCCCTTTAAGTGTGCGGACCGAGGTATCGCTGTTCAGGGCCACGACCAGCACATCTCCTTTATCCCTGGATTCTTTCAAGTATCTGATATGGCCGACATGAATCAGGTCAAAGCATCCGTTAGCCAACACGACTTTTTCCCCTTTTTGCTTATGGCCATTGATGATTTCGATGAGCTGTTCGAGTGAGTGTCGCTTTTTCAATTTAAGAAAGGATAGCCTCTTTGAGCTCATTGACGGTTAATGTGGCCGTGCCTTTTTTCATGACCACCACGCTGCCCGCGTAGTTCGCCAATCGAGAGGCCTGTTTGAAGGAGGCTCCACAGGTCAGGGCAAGAGTGAAAACGCTGATAACTGTATCCCCAGCTCCTGTGACATCGACAATGTCGGTTGTGCCGTGAATCGGAATGGGATAGGGTGGTTTTCCTTTTTCAAAGAGAACCATTCCCTGGGACCCTCTGGTGATGAGGATGGCTTCTGCGTCAGTCTTGTTCAGGAGTTCTTTACCTGCTTTTTTAAGGACCTGGGTATTGTCGTCTATCTGGATGTGCAGAGCTCCCTCGACCTCGGGTTCATTAGGAGTGGAAACAGTGATGCCCTTGAAATTCAGGAGCTGGAACCGGGAATCCAGAGCGACCGGGATTTTCTTTTTTTTAACCTGCGGAAGGACTCGGTTGAAGACATCCTTTTTAACTGTGGCGTAATTATAGTCTGAGATGAGCAGGGCTTGAGTTCGACTTAAAGAGCTAGAGAGAAGCTTGTGAAGCTTTTGTTTTGTTTCGTTGCTCTCCGGGACTTTTCTCTCCCGGTCGATCCTGAGAATTTGCTGTTTTCTGGCTGTTTCTTCACCTGCTAAGATTCTGGTTTTTATCGGTGTCAGAAGTTTTTTATCCGTGATTAGGTATTCCGTGGATATGTTTTTCTGTTTCAGAATCCGGAGAATCCTTTTCCCGGAATCGTCCGCTCCGAGCAGGCCGATAGGCAGGGGGTTTGCACCCAATGCTTTGAGATTCAGGACAGAATTTCCTGCGCCCCCGAGGGAATACCCGCTTTTTCTGTAGCTGAGAATGAGGACTGGCGCTTCCCTGGAGATACGGCGAGTGGTCCCAAAAATATATTCGTCCAGGATAAAATCTCCCCATACTGCAATTTGTTTCCCTCCGAAATTATCGACGAGATGGAGAAGATTTTTTTTCTCTTTATTCACTGGACTGTAGGCAAAGATTTTTATCAGAAAAGAGCGAAAAGGTCAAATGACAAAGAATTGTGTCAAAGAGTTGCGGGCCAGAAACCGGAAAGCCTGAAAAACAGAAGAGATGATAAAGCGTTGATTAATTTTACGTCTTATTATTAATTTTTTGGATAACTTCCAGTATCTTCTTCGCTCTTTTTCGTGCAGGTTCGACCAAGTCTTCATCTGATGGACTGAATGTTTTTTTGAGAAACTTGTCGATTTGAAGAGCTGTCCTTTCCAGGTAGTTCAGCCTCCAGGAATCATCAGGCGCTTTCTCACCCCAGAGCTTCCGTGGTCCCTCGAAACCGCCTTCCGCGAGGTACCAGTCTTTTATGTACTGAAAACCTGCTTTAAACAAAAGAGAGCCGAGGGGAGTCACTGCAGGGGGAAAGCCTAAACTCAATGACTTCACTGTGTCTGCATGAATCTTTTGCTCCCCTTCGTAGGAGACCATGAGATGTCCCCCAGGAGGAATCATGTCGCCGAGTAGTCTGAAGAGTTTGAGCCCTGATTCTGATTTGTTTAAAGAGTATTTTTCTTGCCTATTCTTTGGGTCTTGAAATTGGACTTCATCCCTGTAATCAATGTCCATCCATGGCTGGACTCCATCCTTTCCTCCAGAGCTGTAGATTCCCTTTATCACAGGATACGCGCTGAGAATGTCTCGGGGATTTCGAAGAAAGAGTTTGAATCCTTTCCAACCGCTTAAACGAAGCTGTTTGACTTCTCCAAGGTGAAGTCTGAAGTCGTTCACACTTTTGTTATGAAGTCTGTTTAAAGGATGATGTTTTCTGTTTGAATTCATTGTCTCGTTGAAAAATGTATTGAAAACTTTCTGGAATGGATTCACGTATTAATATGAAAAAACATAGACTACCTTCTTGTGCAGAGTTTGGCAAGTTACCTCAGGCTGTCTTCGATGAGAACAGACTTTTTGACTTTCCATCCTCATGAGGCGGAGTATTTGACCTAGTCCCAAAT
>JASFPJ010000242.1:0-5488 GCA_050116035.1 Candidatus Aminicenantota bacterium
AGCGTCGAAGAATCAAAGACGTGGAAAAAAGGGTCCTAGCAAAGCGAGGGAAGAAGTGATGTGGCATTCTCATTCCCTTGTCATTGCGAGTGAAGCGTGGCAATCTCATAAATAAAGAAGACAAAACACCCTTAGAGTGCAAGGTTTTTTCCGGTGAAAAAAGAGCGAGCAGATAAGGTTCTGGCCAGCCGGGGACTGGCAGAGAGCCGTCAGAAGGCTCAAGCACTGATCATGGCGGGATTGGTCTTTTCCGGAGAACAAAGGATCGAAAAGCCGGGCCAGATGATCGCCACAGACCAGGAACTTTTCCTCAAGGAACAAATTCCCTATGTGGGCCGTGGCGGCCTGAAACTCGAGGAGGCCTTGGTGGCGTTCGGAATAACCGTTCAAGACAAGGTGGCGGTTGACCTTGGAGCATCCACCGGAGGATTCACCGACTGCCTCCTCCAGAAAGGGGCGAAAATGGTCTATGCCGTGGATGTGGATACCAGCCAGATAGACTGGCGGTTGAGAGAGGATTCACGAGTAGTCTGTATCGAGAAGAATGCCCGGTATCTGAAGAAGGATGATTTTGCCCACACACCCGACATTGTCACTGCAGACCTGTCCTTTATATCTGTGCTTAAAGTCCTTCCGGCCGTAAAAGAATTCCTGGGCGATGGCCTGTTTCTCTCTCTCATCAAGCCTCAATTCGAGGCAGGTAAAGGTCAGGTGGGAAAGAAAGGGATTGTCCGGGATCCGGCCATCCATGAAGTAGTGCTGTCGCAGA
Source organism: Candidatus Aminicenantota bacterium (assembly GCA_050116035.1). Taxonomy (GTDB): domain Bacteria; phylum Acidobacteriota; class Aminicenantia; order Aminicenantales; family Aminicenantaceae; genus SOIA01. Next base: position 770 of record JASFPJ010000242.1, read on the forward strand.
CCACTGATGAAGCCCTCAAATTGGGATTTATGACAAGAGGTTTGATTAAGTCATCCGTCCGGGGCCAGAAAGGAAACCGTGAGTTTTTCGTCCACTGGTCGTTGACCGGAGAGCCTTTAACCTCCGACGAGGTTCAAAGATTAATCAAGGAGGCGGTGGGAAATGAAAAAAATTGAACGCGTGGGATTTGTGATTAAACCGCATGCCCCTGACGTGGATAAGATACTGAACAAGCTTATCCAGTACCTAGAGAAGAAAAAGATGAAATGTTATTTAGAGGACGAGGCCGCTCAAAAGCTCAAAAAAAGCAAGGGAATACCTCGAGAAGAGCTCCCGTCCAAAGTGGATTTAATAGTTGTTTTAGGCGGGGATGGAACCCTGCTCTCTATCGCACACCTTGCAGCCCTGAAAAAGATTCCTGTTATGGGAGTGAACCTGGGAAGTCTTGGTTTTTTAACCGAGGTACCGCTGGATGAGATGTACGTAACCCTCGATGCTTTCTTAAGCGGTGATGAGAAGGTCATCAGCCCCAGGCGAATGATTGAGGCCAAACACAATGAAAAGACCTACTACTGCTTGAATGATGTCGTCATCACCAAAGGGGCATTGGCCCGGATGATTCAGTGCGTGATCTGGATAGACGAGAAAGAAATCGCCACTCTCCGGTCGGATGGCCTCATCATATCCACGCCCACTGGCTCGACAGCCTATTCGCTGGCTGCCGGCGGCCCCATCATCCAGCCTTATATCCCGGCCATTATTCTCGCGCCTATCTGCCCCCATACTCTTTCTTTTAGACCCATGGTCGTCTCCTCTGATTCCAGGATAAAGATCCAGCTTCTCACTTCAGGAGAAGAGGTCTTCCTAACACTCGACGGCCAGCGCGGGGCTTTGATGGTGCAGAATGATGTGGTCGAGATCAAGCGTTGCGATTTTGAACTCCATCTCATCTCCTCCCCTAAAAGGAACTACTTTGACCTTGTCCAGGAAAAACTGGGCTGGGCCGAATAAAAAGAATAAAAAAGGGGATAGGCTACTTTTTTCGGGGATTGTCCCTTTCAGTCTTTTTGTTAAGGAAGATAAGGACTGTCCCCCTTCTCGAAAAAAAGGGGCCTGTTGTATTAGCTCAATAATTCGGTAACGTTTTTGTTATGTCATTGCGAGCGAAGCGTGGCAATCCCATCCCTATGTCATTGCGAACGAAGTGTGGCAATCCCGTAAAAAGAATATCGTTATTTCAAAGACAACGTAATTTCACTCGATGAGATTGCCGCGCTTCGCCATCAATGACATTGTTGAAATGTACTGAATTTTTATCTAAGTACACCTGCTCCCTTTTCCTTTCAAAATTACTGAATTGACTAAGGCCTGACACAAAAGATACTGAATTGCTGAAGTTACTAAGGTCCGATCCCAACGATACTAAGGTCTGACCCCAATGATAATCAACCTCATTTGACAATTTTTCACCCTCGGATTAATATTAATTTCTCTTATGAATCAGAAGCTTCGAGTGACATACGTATCAGCCGAGATCTACCCGTTTGCCAAATCAGGGGAATCTGCAGACGTCGCCTCATCCCTTCCCAAGTATCTATCCAATCTGGGCATGCAGGTCACTGTCTTCATGCCCAAGTACAGAAGGCCAGAAGTTGAATCTCTCCCTATGGAGCGGGTTATGTCAGAACTCCTTGTTCCTGTTGGAGAAGAGAGGATCAAAGCGACTATCTACAAGAGTGAACTGGGGAAATGTGACATTTATTTCATCGATAATCCCAAATATTTCTGGCGAGATAACGTCTACGGAACAGGAAGAGAAGAATACCTGGATAATGATGAGAGATTCACATTTTTCAACCGCGCTGTGCTCGAATTCTTACTCAAGACAAAAATGCCTGTTGACGTCATCCACTGCAACAGCTGGCCCACGGCTCTCATCCCGGTCTTCCTGAAGACTCACTACTCCCATAGAAGCCTGTTCAAAAGCACGGCCACAGTGTTTACGCTTCATAATGTGGCCTACCAGGGGGCCTTTCCTCCAGAAAGCTTGACTTTGACAGGTTTAGACTGGAATTACTTCAATCCCAAACAACTAGCCTTTAACGGGAAGTTCAATTTCTTGAAAGCCGGAGTGATGTTCTCGGATGTACTCAACACTGTCAGCTCCGCATACAAAAAGGAGATCCAGACAGAGAAACACGGCTGGGGATTAGAGGGTATACTGAAGAACCGCAAAAACGCATTCTACAGTATCCGCAACGGTGTGGATTATGAGATCTGGAATCCAGAAACGGATCCTCATATCGAGGCGAATTATTCCTCATCTGACCTCAGAGGCAAGAAAAAATGCAAACTTGACCTGATCAAAGAGTTTGGGCTTTCGATTTCCTCCAAAACACCCTTGATCGGCCTTGTCTCCTACTTGAGCGCCCAGAAGGGATTGGATTTACTCATAGAGGCCATGGATGAACTGATGGAGATGAAAGTGGGGCTGGTTGTCCTCGGGAAAGGCGATGAAAAATACGAACGGCAACTCAAATCCATCCAGAAGAAATATCCCAGGAAAGTGGCAGTCAAGTTTGATCTGGGCCCGGTTTTATCCCACAAAATAGCTGCCGGAGTGGACATCTCTCTCATCCCTTCTCTGTATGAGCCGTGCGGTCTGAATCAGTTGTACAGCTTTAAATACGGGGCTGTCCCTGTGGTGAGGGCAACCGGTGGCCTGGCGGAGACTGTGAAACCCTTCAGCCGCAAGACTCTGAAAGGAAACGGTTTTGTCTTTAAAGAGTATTCATCCCGGGCACTGCTCAGGACTTTGAAGAAAGCTTTAAGCTGCTATGAAGAGCCCGATCTCTGGCGAAAGATTATGCAGGCGGGGTTCAGGGAAAATTTTTCCTGGGACAAAGCAGCGAAAAAATATGCAAAGCTCTACCACAGCGCTTTGGAAATAAAAAGAGGAGGTTAAGTTGGCAGAAGAAATTGCACAAGTTTCAGATGACAGTTTTGAGGAGGAAGTTCTCAAGAATGAGCTTCCCGTTCTCGTGGATTTCTGGGCAGTTTGGTGTGCGCCTTGTCATATGGTTGCGCCCTCTGTAGAAAACCTGGCGCAATCCTACAAAGATAAGTTGAAGGTCGTTAAACTCAACGTTGATGAGAACCCCAAAACGCCGGCGAATTACGGCATACTGAGCATCCCCACACTTCTTCTTTTCAAAGGAGGAGAATTGAAGGAGACAATCATTGGCGCTCTTCCGCAGAATAAGATCGAAGATGCCATAACCAAACATCTCTGATGGAACCATACGATGTCGTGATAATAGGGGCGGGCCCGGCAGGCCTGGCTGCCGCTGTCTACACCGGCCGCTCCAGACTCAACACCCTAGTACTCGAAAAGGGCATGCCCGGGGGGCAGATCCTGATGACTGATTGGGTTGAGAACTATCCCGGTTTTCCTGAGGGAGTTGTGCCTTTTGAGTTGATGGAAAAGTTCCGCAAACAGGCCGAGAAGTTCGGAGCCAAGATCGAGAGAGATGAGATTAAGGAGCTGAAAAAAGAGGGCGACCTCTGGCATGTCATGGGGAATAAGAGTGAGTATCCTGCAAGAGCGGTCATCATCGCCACGGGTTCGAACTACCGCCGCTTGGGTCTTCGCAGCGAGGCGAAGCTAATCGGGAAAGGCGTGTCTTACTGCGCCACCTGTGATGGTGCTTTTTTCAAGGATAAGGATATCGCGGTTGTCGGCGGAGGAGACAATGCCCTCACAGAAGCGCTCTTCCTTACGAAGTTCTGCCAATCGCTGAAGCTCATCCACCGTCGGGACAAATTCCGTGCTGTGAAGATTCTCCAGGAAAGAGTGCTTGCCAACGAGAAGATAGAAGTTCTCTGGGATTCTGTAGTGGAAGAAGTTGTAGGCGAGGAAAGGATCGAATCCATAGTCATCAAGAATCTCAAAGACAACACGACTTCCACGGTGAAGGTCGACGGTCTCTTTGTTTCTATCGGAATGGATCCCAATACCGGGTTCGTCAAAGAACTGCTGGAATTGAATGAATGGGGGGAGATCAAAGTCAAAAAGAACATGCAGACTTCCCAGCCGGGAATTTTCGCTGCGGGAGATGCAACTGACGCCTGCCCGGAACAGATGGCCACCGCTGTGGGAACAGCCGTGTCTGCCGCCCTGGCTGTGGACGAATACCTGAGCGACTATCCCGACTGGAAACACCGCTCTGAATAAAAAAGAACAAAAAGAAAAAAGGGGATAGGTGTACTCGCTCAGTAATTAAGTAACGTTTTCATAATGTCATTGCGAACGGAGTGAAGCAATCTCGTAAAAAGAAATGCATTTTTCCCTTAGAGATTGCCACGCTTCGCTCGCAATGACACTTGTCCCCTTTTTTTCTAACAACCTATAAATTCAGTAATTTCTTCACAGATGGGAACAATTTGATATCCGTATGGGGCAAGAAGAGGGCTCCAGTGTATTCATTCATGTAGCCCGGTTCTGTGTTCAGCTCGATGTATGTCATCTTTTCCGCAGTAGTGTCGACCAATTCCCTGTTTTTATCGTTTAGGAGAATCAGGTAGGCCCCAAGGAGAGAGCTGTTTCCGATGTAAAGGAATCTTTTTCTATCCAGGTCAGGCAGAAGCCCGATTCGGATGGCATTGTCAATATTCAGGTGTTGGCCGAATCCCCCGGCCATGTAAATTGAGTCGATTTTA
>JASFPJ010000243.1:0-5452 GCA_050116035.1 Candidatus Aminicenantota bacterium
ATGAAAGGGCTAAGGTGGCACCTTTGGGAACGCCCCCATTATTCATTATTCCGGATGAATCAGGAGTTTTTTGGTTTAAAAGAAGTCAGCGTGAACTATCTTGAAATCTTTGAATTCCCCTTTATAATCTTCCCAGCTGACTTCAACATTTTCCACTCGAGCCAGAGACGGTCCTTGTTTCAGCTGGCCGATAAGGTCTTCGATGCTTTCTTTTTCCCCTTCGGCTGTAACTTCCACTCGTCCATCTTTCAAATTTCGCACCCAGCCTGTAATATGGAGAGAGGTCGCCCATTTTTGAGTCTGATCGCGAAAAAAAACGCCCTGAACCCATCCTGATACGAAAATATGCGCCCTTCCCTTCATTTTGCTGGTTTTATCTTATCATATACTCCGAAAAAGAGTAAACCCTAGGGTCAGACCTTAGTGTAAAGCCCGGGGTCAGACCTTAGTCACTCCATTAATTTATGGTCAATAGAATTATCTACATCCTTCAGGGATGTAAATTGCTGAAGTCTCAAAGGTCTGAACCCAATCATGATGTCCCCAATCATGATTCCGATCAGTTTTCGTTTGATTTGACAATAAAAATCGAGTCTGATAGAAATTTTCATAGACTCTGGATTCAATAAGATTTCCTATGAAAAAAATTCTTCTCTCAGTGGCAGGATTCGACCCCACTTCAGGGGCAGGCGTTTCACTCGACTTAAGAGTCTTTCAGCGTTTTGGTTTCCAAGGGATGTCAATATTGACCTCTTTGACTGCACAAAACACTGAAAAAGTGAAGGAAGTCCATTGTCTTCCCCAAGAGTTCCTGCGGAGCCAGTATGAAGCTCTCCGGGAAGACGTTTTCATCTCCGGAATCAAAGTTGGCATGGTGGGCTGCGGAGAAAACATTCCCATCATTAAGGATATCTTAAGAGATAATCTGGCAGTCCCAAGAGTGGTGGACCCAGTCCTCAAATCCAGTTCAGGCACTTGGCTCATAGAACGAGAGGCCATTCCGGAATACATCTCAGGTCTAAAAGGAAATGCGTCTCTCCTGACACCGAACAGAGAAGAAGCTAGTTTACTCTCAGGAATGAAGGTGAATACCGAAGAAGAAATGAAAAAGGCAGCGGAAAAAATTTATTCTCTGAGTTCCATTCCTTGTCTCATCACAGGAGGGGATTTATCAAAAAAGAGCGCTAATCTCCTGTACGACGGGAAGAGTTTTCATCTCTTTAAGAAGGAAAAAATCAAGAAAAAAGTCCACGGAACCGGATGTTGTCTCTCATCAAGTCTTCTGGCCTATCTGGTCAACAGCAACTCTCTGGAAAAAGCATGTCATCTTGCCACTGAATTCACGCATAGAGCTATTCAAAACGCTCTTCAAGTCGGCCGGGGACAACACATACTTCCTCTGTAAACTCGGGTTCAGATCCCAATGAGCTTTTTTCCGGCTTCGTTGACTTTAACAAGGAGTCTCTGGAGCAATACAGGACCGATAATCTGGTTGATGGCTATAAAAGCGAGAACCAGCGCTTTGAATTCACCCCCCCATTCCGGGAATGTCTCCTCGATAATAACGGCCATTCCCAAAGCCACCCCCGCTTGAGAGATAAATCCCATCCAGCTCTGCTTTTGAACTCCTTTCTCTTCATTTGCCAGTTTGGCTCCTAGATATGTCCCGGAGAACTTTAACGCGGCACGCAAGACAACAAAAATCAGGGCTAATACCCAGCTTCTACCTAAAGCGTCTAAATCAAGAGAGGCGCCGGATATGGCGAAAAATACCACATAGATCGGGACAGAGACCTTTTCAATAGCCTGAATCAAGCTCTCACCTCGAGAAGAAAAATTCTCCACCAAAAAACCAGCCACTAAACAGATCAGTAGAGGGTGATAGCCCAGGCTGTGGGAAATCCGGTAGGTAAAAAAAGCGATTCCCAGGATAAAAATCGCTGTTTCTCTTTTGATGAACTTGAGGTAGAGTATGATTCCTCCGCCTATACCCGCGCCGAGGAGCACAGAAACCCCGACCTCCTGCAAAATACTCACCATAAATAATGCATCAAAAGCCTGCCCGGGAAGCGTCATGGCTCTGGCCGCGGATAGGGTGAACGCAAAGAGGCAGATGATTAGGAAATCCTTGGCAACAGCTGTACTTAAAATAAGGTCTGTGTATTTTCCCTTGGCATTTGATTCAGTGATCACAGCAATGGTTGTCGAGGGAGACGTCGCAGTCGCGAGGGTTCCCAACAGGAGTGAAAAGGCGAATCCTTGAACCAACGTTGTCTCGGAAAAAAAAGGAAAAAAGGGCCGACTGAGAAAGCCAAAAACAACAAATCCGGCGATGATTATGACTGTCTGAAAAAGAAGAATCGAAACAATGGTCCGACTGTCCCGTTTGAGCTGAGCCAGTCTCATTTCGCCTCCAGCTGTTAACGCAATCAAGCTTAAAGCCAATCCATCGAGAAGCTGGAGGTTGCTGACATCTTCAACGCTCAGGAATTTCATGACATAAGGACCACAGAAGATTCCAGCAAGGATGAAGCCCGTAATCTGAGGAATTTTGATACGGCTTATTTTTTTCCCGATTAAAAAGGCAAAGATCAGAATGAACCCGATGGCAACTGTCGGGGAAAAGCCCGGATTGACAAAAGGAGTAAGGAGGGAGCCTCTCAGAAAAAACATGAGGAGGAAAATCACAACCAAGACAACAATATTCATTTTTCCGAATCAAGCTTGAGGATAGCACTCTTCAAAAACCAGGGGCTCAAAAGCTCGCTCGCCACCGTGGTTATCAGTGCCACCGAAACGAAAACATCGGTTAACGGAAGCTGATAAATCAGTTTCCAACTGATGATGAACGCGATTGCCATCCCCCCAGAAGAGAGAAAACAGAAACCGAACAGCGACGGCAAGGGAAAAGAAAAACGAAGAATCCTCTCAAAAAAGCGCATGGGCAGAGTACTTCCGATCATCCTCATGACAAGCAAAAAAACGGCTAAAATCGCGATTTTATAATCGAAACTAAAATCCCAGAGAGCACCGATCAAAATGAGAAAAATGATGTAAAAGGGCTTTTCAGTCGAGAGAAGGAGCGGATATATCTTTTCCTGAATTCTGGTCAGATTGGAATATGTTATGCCCAATACCATACAGACAAAAAGAGAAGGAAGGTTAAAGTAAGCCGCCACTCCTGATGTGAAAAACACCAGTCCGAGGAGATAGACGAGTAAATCATTTTCAGAAGTCTTTCTGAGAGTCAAAAAATGGAACATGTATCCGATTACGAGAGGGAAAAGCAAAGAGGCCAGGAGAAGTGTTAGACCTTTGAGGATAACGTTCTCCTCAAAAAACGGAAAATGCCAGAAGGAAGAAACGATGACCATGCCGCCGACACCCCAGAATCCGCTCACGCTGACCAGAAAACGGGCGAGGTGATAATAATCTCCTTTGACCGGAATCAAAGGAGAGGCATAATTCAAAAGTGAGGGAGAATTGAGACTGATGAAAAGCCCAAGAGCCACAGCCATCCCATAGAGAAGAAAAACAGGCTGAGAGGGGAATAAAAATCTCAACAGGATGAATAACGAAACAGACACAAGAATAATCAGGAAGAGGGACTGAACAAACGAAAGGCCGATGTATTTCTGGGGAAACTTCCGGATGTATTTGAACTCGAGCTGAAATCCAAAAAGGAACCCTATCCATCCCAACCCAAGGCTGATCAAAGGATTCAGGCCTTCCAAGACTTCAGAGCTTAAGATATTCAATACCTTTTCGCCCAGGACTAGGCCCAATAATACATAAACAAGCCCTGAGAAGAAAAAATAACTTAAGGGGAGGAGAGTCTTTTTTCTTTTAAAAAAGAATTGAGATCCAAGAAAAGCGATGAGGACGAGAAGGCCAATGGCGAAAATGGCTTTCATAAAACTAAAATTCAGGCATCAGGCCTTCAGCCCGGTCCACAGGAACGGTGAATACGATGCCGGTTCCAGGTTGATTCAAATCTCCTAATATTTTTTTGAGCAGGTTAATGACCGGTTCTTCCTTATCGTCCTTAATGGTGGATAAAATCGTCTTGTTATGAGGTTTTGCGCCAGCAAACATGAACCTCAGACCAAGGAAAATCGGAACATCCTCAGAAAGGATATGCCCCATTCCCACGCTGTCGACAACCGTTGCCCCGCTAATGCCTATCTCCAGAAAACCCTCCAGCACCTCTTCCAGTTTTTCAACTCTATTCAGGATCAAGACTAAAAGTTTCATTAAATTTTATCTTCTTCTTTCCTTAAAATGGACCAGACATCCTCGGAAGTCTCAGCCTTTTTAACGTTCTCTACAAAGTCAGTTTCCTTAACCATCCGACAGATATGAGCCAGCAATTTAAGCTGAAATCCAGGATTATCTTTATCTCCGAGAAGAAGGAGAATAATGTATGTCGGCATTTGATCCATGGCTTTAAAATCGATTCCTTCTTTAATTAATGCTAAAGCCACGATCGGCTCTTTGATCTTTTTGATCAACGCATGAGGCACGGCTATTCCCTTTTCCAGACCAGTGCTGCCCATCCCTTCTCTTTTCAAGAGCTCGTCAAGAATGACTTTTTCCCTTGATATCAATCCCCTCTTTTTTAGAGCCGAAACAAACTTCTCGAGAACATGTCTTTTATCTCCTGGCTCTAAATCGAGGAAAATGTGATTTTCTTTTAAGTATTCATGCACTTTCATTTTTGCCTCTGTTTTTCAAGCGTTATATTCTCAATCCTGTTCCAATCAGACAGCATCCTATTTTCTCAGTAAAGGCTTTAACTTTAAGATGCCGACTGAATTTTTCTCGATCGACTCAGGGTCAAAGAGCATCGGATGATAGCTGCCTTCTAGCCAGAGAGGAATCTGATTATCATAAAATCGGCTCAGAAAGCAACCACTCTGGCCGGATGTGATGACACAGATAGAGTTATCCAAGTTTGATAAATCGATGATCTGCCGGTAAGAAGCCCCGCTTGTCGTTCTGTATTCTTGTCCGAAAGAGGCCTTCACACTGAATGCGTTGCCATCAACAGGATAGGGACCCCGGTTAAAGAACTTAAAAAGAGGAACTTCTCCCAAGACATGCTGGAAACGGATGGAGTGAAGGTCCATCCAATCCCAACTTTCGGAAGGCCCTTGGTTCTCCTCCAGCCACTCATAGGCTTTCTCGAAGCTTGCCTTCACTATTTCTTCCCTTGTTTCAACAGAATGAGTATCGGTTCTATCGAACCAGGAAGAAAGAGAATCACCAAGAATTCGCAGGAGTCCAGCTTTCTTCCGTCTGAATGACGAGTCAAAATCTTCAAAATCCTCACCGAGCTCATCTTTGAAGACTTCTTCATGGAAAAAATCCATAAAAACCTCAAACATCGCGGGCTCCATTCCTGAAGACATCATCAAATCCCAGCCTTTGATTCGTCTCAGTACTTCCTCTA
>JASFPJ010000244.1:0-5446 GCA_050116035.1 Candidatus Aminicenantota bacterium
ATGATGGGCAGAATCCCTCAGGGAAGAGTCACCGGTCGCGGCGGGCCTGATGATCCAGATATTGTCCAGGGGCGCGCGAGAGATATGGGTCAGAAGACTATCGAGGAGTTCCAAAAATCCCGCAAAGCTCAAGAAGAGCCTCCCAGAAGATCCGTTACTCAGCCACCCCGGGCGAAAACAATTCTTCGTTTTGCCCAAAAAGCGGATGAACTCTTGATCAGCGGCGGGCTGGCAAACGGAGAGGAACTCGCCGGAGCTCCGGCTGTTGTCGATTGCAAACTCGGAGATGGTCACATCGTCATGTTCAGTATCAACCCGATGTGGCGCCATGAAACCCATGGATCATTCTTTCTCGTGTTCAACTCCATGATCCACTACAAAAACCTGGATTATCAGAAACCGGCACCCAAAAAACCTGTCCGTACAAAGTAATTTATTCGGTCATCATTTAAATTGAGCATGAGAAATCACGATTGGTCGTTGATTCAATCATGAAACGAAGAGCTTTTGTAAAAACCATGGGACAGGCAGCCGCTGCGTTATCTTTGCCGCAATTCTGGTCGGCGTGCCAATCCACGAGCAAACAGCGACCCAACATCCTCTGGATCGAAGTGGAGGATGTATCGCCGTTGATGAGTTGTTACGGGTATGACATCAACTCGACGCCCAATTTGGACCGGATGGCTGAGAATGGCGTCCTTTTTACGAACACGTTTATGCCTGCACCGGTCTGTTCCCCCTGCCGATCAGCCCTGATTACAGGAGTGATGCAAACCTCCTTGGGCACGCACAATCATCACAGCTCCCGTTCTAAGGAGACAGCGATCTTTCTGCCAGATAATGTGAAAACCCTGCCGGAACTCTTCCGTCAGGCTGGGTATTTTACATTCAATCAAGGAAAAGATGATTACAATTTTTGGTATGACCGCGATTCTCTCTATGCAGGTGAATACACCACTCATGCGCTTTATGGGAAATCGGGAAAACGAAATACCGGCTGGAAAGACAGGCAACCGGATCAACCCTTTTTCGGGCAGATTCAACTTTCCGGGGGGAAACACATCTATAGAAAAAACTTCAAGGAAAGAGTGCGAAATCCAGTGAACAGGTATGCTTTAAACCTCCCACCTTACTATCCTGACCACCCGCTGGTCCGTGAGGATTGGGCCAAACATCTGGACAGCATTCAGATCACCGATGATGAAGTCGGCAAAATTGTAGACCATCTTCGGTCCGATGGGCTTTTAGAGAATACAATAATATTCTTTTTCTCCGATCACGGCATGAGGCTCTGGAGGCACAAGCAATTCTGTTATGACAGCGGACTTCATGTGCCTTTCATCATGAGCTGGCCGGGCAATCCCCAAAAGCTCGGCGGGAAAGGGACCATCCGTGAAGACCTGGTGAACGGAATCGACATAGCCGCTACATCATTAGCCCTGGCCGGTATCGAGATACCAGATTACATGGAAAGTCGTTATCTTTTCGCCCGTGGATTCAAACCCAGAGAGCATGTGATTTCCGCCCGCGATCGTTGCGATTTCACTATTGATAGAATCCGAACTGTTCGAACGAAACGATTTCGCTATATCCGTAATTTTTTTACGGATCGCCCCTTTATGCAACCCAATTATCGGGACACCTGGGAACTCACTCAAATCATGCGAAAGCTTCACGCTGAAGGCCAGCTCGATGCGATTCAAGACCGATTCTGGTCCGATGATAGACCTGGCGAAGAATTGTATGACCTTCAAAAAGATCCTCATGAGACTGAGAATCTGGCCGATGATCCTAAATATGCGGATGAATTAAAAAGGCACCGAACAATCCTTGATCAGTGGATTAGCGAAACCGAAGATAAGGGACAATACCCTGAGGACATTGCCAATCTGAAGTACATGTTTGATTGGTGGGGAGAGAAATGCGTAAATCCTGAGTATGATCGTTTTAGAAAATGAAATAGAATCCAGTCTAATCTTTAGACGACACAAAGAAAGCATCGACGTCGCCTTCGATTCCGAAAACGACTGCTGCTATCGTCTCTTCGCTCAGTAGAAAAAGATCCTTCTACTCATGAAGGATCCGGGCAAGCCTCTCTATCTGCTCATTCAATGCCTTGTTCAACTCCTCATACCGATGGTAAGCATCCTGACCAGGTATTTGATCCGCTCGGATTAGGTTCGTGTACAGGTACTCTAGCTGATTGATAATCATGGGCTGAGCGTATCGTCCAGGATCGGAAATGAGATTTTTCTTGATGTCCGAGAGGACTCCTTCCTCTGCACTCTTTTCTTCGAGCGCTTTTTTCACCTGCGCCCCTGCACGTCTGGCATTATTGATAGCATCACGGACCTTGAGAGCCAATTCAACCTGTGCCACAATATCCTCTTTGGTGATGCCCTCTTTGAGAACGCGCGGATCCATCTTGACTTCGAAGGAAACAGTGTGACTCCAACCATCAAATGAGATTCGGGCCTGGTAGATACCAGGAGGAACCATAGGCCCAGAGCGTCCCGTCTGTCCTGTGCCTTCACGCAAGGGGCCGGGATAACAAAGATCCCATAAAAAACGATGAAAGCCAGCGCTCGTGGGGAGAACCGGGGGCGCAGAGATTCGCGTACGGCCTTCTTCTTCGTTCATCCTCTCTTTTTCTGACACGGGAATTTTTTTCTTTTCACTAGAGAATTCACGGACCAGGTTTCCCTGATCATCAAGAATCTCTAGTTTGAGCTGACCCTCAGGTTCCAAACCCAGTAAGTAATCGATGTGAGCGCCTGGTCTCGGATACTCGGGATCATGGGGGCCTCCAGGGCGCCTGGAAAAGCGGGATCGGTAGAGCCGGAAGGGCGCTTTCACCTTGAACAAATAAGCCTTGTTAGAAGTTATTTCCTGGGAAATCTCATGAAGAGGAGTGATGTCGTAAAGGATCCAGAAACTCCGTCCCATTGTAGAAAGGACCAGGTCTTTATCCACGATCTTGATATCGGTCACGGGAGTCGCCGGAAGGTTGAGTTGGAAAGACTGCCAGCGCTTCCCGTCATCAAAGGAGATGAACATGCCGAACTCGGTTCCCGCGTACAGCAGGCCCTCCCTGTCCGGGTCTTCTCGAACGACACGAACCGGAAAGTCCCCGGGAATGCCATTGATTCCTGTTGTAATCAGAGACCAGGTCCTCCCGTAGTCTTCGGTCTTAAAAACATAAGGTGCGAAATCGCCAAGCTGGTAACGCAGGATGCAGGCATAGGCCTTTGCCGGCTTGTGGGGTGAGACTTCAATCTGTTGGACCCTTCCGTACGGACCCAACCCGGGCGGTGTCACTTCTTCCCATGTCTCTCCGTTGTCTCTGGTGATGTGAATCGGGCCGTCGTTCGCACCCACCCAGATCACACCGGATTCATGAGGGGATTCTTGAATCTCGTAGATCACGCTGAAATGCTCTTCTCCGGTGATGTCATTCGTGATGGGCTCACCAGACCTTACTTGTGTCTCCGGGGTGAAAGCAGTGAGATCGGGGGAGATGGTGTTCCAGGTCCGGCCTCCATTCATGGTCATGTGGACAAACTGAGATGTGTGGTAGACTTTGTCCGGATTGTGCGGAGAAACATGGATCGGCGCCACCCTCTGGAATCGAAAGAGCAAATCCTTGGGATTGTGACCGTATATATTCCAGAAGCCCACATAATACTGTTGCTCCTGGCCGGTCCGGCGGTTGTACACGCCGAAGCGTCCTTTACAATTAGCATAGACGATATCAGGATCGCCGGGTTTAGGAACAGCCGGCCCGGTCTCACAGCCTCCATGCGACTCCCAGAGGGCAGTGTGTCCTCCCGGTTTGCTGGGGGGAGGAAGGCTGGGAACAGAGATAGTCGTGTTGTCCTGCTGTCCTGCGTAAAGACGATACGGAAAATCATCGCTGATGTCCACCTGGTAGAGTTCAGCCGTGGGCTGATTGTACTGAGAGGACCAGGTTTTGCCCCCATCCAGGGTCACATTGGCTCCTCCGTCATTGGATTGAATGAAAATGTCAGGATTGTCAGGATTGATCCACATGTCATGGTTATCCCCATGTGGAACAGACTGCGACTTCCAGGTTTTTCCGGCATCCGTTGATTTCAAGAAAGCATTGGCCATTACCCATAAAGTATCGGGATCCTTGGGATGGGCATCCAGGTTTGTGTAGTAGAAGGGGCGGTTCCGGATCGGCTGATAATCTGTGACCTGAGTCCACATCTCTCCCCGGTCATCAGAGCGGTAGAGGCCTCCCTCATCCCCCGGCGCTTCGATGAGCACGTAGACACGGTTTGGGTCCCCGGCCGAAACAGAGAGGTCGCTCTTTCCAAGAAGGCCGTTTGGAAGTCCGCTGGTCATATGGATCCAGGTGTCTCCCTCATCTGTACTCCTGTAAACGCCTCCTTCCATTCCTCCGCTGATTATTGTCCAGGGTTTGCGTTCCGCGCGCCACATGGAGGCGTAGATAGTCGCTGGATTATCAGGAGCAAACTCCAGGTCAACAGCGCCGGTCTTCTCCGAAACAAAAAGGACATTCTCCCAGGTCTGGCCACCATCTTTGGACCTATAAACGCCCCGTTCGGGATTAGGAGCAAAAGGATTTCCGATCGCAGCGACATACACTAAGTCAGGATTATCCGGATGGATGAGTACGGCTCCGGAGTTTCCTGTTTTTTCTAACCCGAGATGAGCCCATGTCCGTCCCGCATCTGTGGATTTATAGACACCCTTTCCGATAATCACATTGCTCCGGAGTCCATCTGAACCTGTGGCCACGTACACAACATTGGGATCCGAATCAGCCACTCGGATGGCTCCAATAGAGCCGGTTGCGAAATAACCGTCAGAGATATTGTGCCAGGTGATCCCGTAGTCGGTCGTTTTCCAGACGCCACCTCCGCACGCTCCCATATAAAAAGTGGAAGGTTGGCTGAGATGTCCGGCGACAGCTGTCACACGGCCACCCCGGGAAGGACCCACCATCCGGTATTTCAGCTCTTTGAATAAGTTCGGTGAACAGACTTCGTAGTCCGAGGGGTCTTCCTCTGCTGTGAAATTTCCTGCAAAAGGTATGGAGACGAAAAATAGGATTAAAATGGCAGTTTTACCTATTCTTATGCTCACTCCTGGACCTCCTTTTCAACATTGTCTCATCAATAATCCGCTTTAAATATATAGAAGGATAAATACCAGGTCAATAATTTCAGGTCACGCACTCGTATCCGGGAAAACCGAATGCACGGTTTGAGGAGGGGGCTGGAAATAGAGCTTGATTAGGCTGGTGAGGCATTGCCAGACGAGAAGGGAAGTAACTGATAACCTCACTAAATCACTACGACAGCTCTTCACTCTACAATTTCGTGATTTTTGTATTGACGAAATATGGTCTCAGCCATATATTATTATCAGCATAGCAGCAAAAAGGCGGGAATTTAAC
>JASFPJ010000245.1:0-5442 GCA_050116035.1 Candidatus Aminicenantota bacterium
ATAACATCTTTAGGCGCGCGTTTCAGGAAATCTGTATTCTGAAGCCTCTGCTCTATTCTTTCAATGTCCTGTGTGACTTTTGCGAGTTCTTTATCCAGCCTCAGTTTTTCCTGTTCCAGGTTGAAAACGCCTTCTTCAATGGGGATCGCAATCTCCCAAGAGCCGGCAATTCCTTTCAGGAGCTTCTTCCCGGCCGGGAATTGATCCAACATCTCGATCTTCCGGATGTTAGCCAGGGTCTGAATATAAGTTTGGTTATCCGAAATGATTCTTTTTTCTTCGTCTTTTTTGACCTTGATCCAGAGTTCGATCTTCTGTTTGGGGGGAATCCTGTTTTCCGCCCGAATGGTCCGGACTCCGACGATAGCCTCCTGGAGGTATTTCATTCCCTTCTCTGCTTTTTTATCCTTGAGGTTCTTGTCTTCCTGGGGGAATGAGGCGATTACCAGAGATTTTCCGGAAGAGGGAAGATGCTTCCAGATTTCTTCTGTGATATACGGCATGAACGGATGGAGGAGCCTCAGGATGTGATCGAGAGTCTCAGCCAGGACCGCCTCTGATGTTTTGTTTCCCGCTTTCAGGTCTGGCTTAACCAGCTCGATGTACCAGTCACAGAATTCATGCCATATAAAGTGATAGATCTTATCTGCTGCCTCATAAAATTTATATTGCTCTAGAGCTTCGTTTAACTCGGCTGTAATATCCGCCAAGCGGCTCCTGATCCACTTATCCGCCAGAGTCAGTTCCTCCTCTTTCACCTGGAATTCCTCGCTTTCCAGGCTCATCAAAACAAAGCGGGAGGCATTCCAGATTTTATTGGCAAAGGCCCGGTAGCCGGCCATCCTTTCCTCGGAAAGGGAAATGTCCGCCCCCGGAATGGCCAGTGCCGCCATCGTGAACCGCAAGGCATCTGTGCCGTATTTTTCGATCATCTCGAGGGGATCGATGATGTTTCCCTCGGATTTGCTCATTTTTCGCCTTTTGAAATCTCTGACCAGACCGTTAATGTACACATGACGGAAGGGAATATCCTTGGCAAACTTTAGTCCCATCATGATCATCCGGGCGACCCAGAAAAAGATGATATCGAACCCGGTGGACATCAGGTCTGTCGGGTAGAATGTCTTGAGATCCTCGGTCTTTTCCGGCCAGCCCATCGTGACGAACGGCCAGAGAGCCGAAGAGAACCAGGTGTCCAGGACATCTTCCTCCTGAACGAGTTTGGAGCCCTGGCATTTCTCGCACTTCTGCGGCGCTTCCATGGCCACCATGATGTGGTCACACTTTTCACAGTACCAGGCAGGAATCCTGTGTCCCCACCAGAGCTG
The DNA here is from genome assembly GCA_050116035.1 of Candidatus Aminicenantota bacterium. Lineage (GTDB taxonomy): Bacteria > Acidobacteriota > Aminicenantia > Aminicenantales > Aminicenantaceae > SOIA01. Next base: position 1,329 of record JASFPJ010000245.1, read on the forward strand.
CCGGGATATGCACCAGTCGTGGATGTTGTACATCCATTCGAAATAGGTCTTCGCCCAGTTGGGCGGGATGAATTCAATCTCTCCTTCCTCGACGACGCGGATGGCTTCCTTGGCGAGAGGTTCGACACGAACAAACCACTGCCAGGATAAATAGGGCTCAATGACGGTCTGGCAGCGGTAGCAGTGACCGACAGAATGCTGGTAATCCTCGATCTTTTCAAGAAAACCCATCTCTTCAAGCTTGGACAGTACCTTTTCCCGGCACTCAAACCGGTCTAATCCCTTGAACTCTTCACCTGCTTCTTTCGTCATTTTTCCTGAGCCGTCGATCACAATCACCTGCTCAAGGTTGTGCTGTTTCCCCAATTCAAAATCGACCGGATCATGGGCGGGTGTCACTTTCACGGCTCCGGTGCCAAAATCTGTCTCGACTCTTTCGTCTGTAATCACAGGGATTTTTCTGTTGACCAAGGGAAGAAGAACTGTCTTTCCCTGGAATCGCATGAAACGCTCATCATCAGGATGAACAGCCACAGCCGTGTCCCCCAGCATGGTCTCCGGACGCGTGGTGGCCACTGTGATGCTCTCTTTGCTATCCAGGAGAGGATACTTGATATAATACAGTTTGGCCTGTTTCTCTTTGTGTTCGATCTCGATATCCGAGAGAACCGTCCCGCAGTGAGGGCAGCGGTTAACCAGGTAATAGTCTCTGTAGATCAACCCTTCATCATAGAGGTCGACAAAAACGTGCCTTACGGCGTGGGAGAATCCTTTGTCCAGGGTGAACCGTTCCCGTGTCCAGTCCAGAGAAGTCCCGAGCTTCTTCAACTGGTTGATGATGACGCCTCCGTACTTGTTTTTCCAATCCCAGGCGATCTTCATGAACTCTTCGCGTCCGACCTTCTCCCGGGTTAATCCCTTCTCCTCAAGACTCTGCTCGATCACGTTATGAACGGCTATGCTCGCGTGGTCTGTTCCCGGAAGCCAGAGAGTGTTGTATCCCTGCATCCTCCGCCAGCGAACGATGATATCCGGGAGAGTGAAGCAGAGGGCATGGCCCATATGCAGAGAGCCCGTGACGTTGGGCGGAGGAAGGACCATGGAAAATACTTTCTTCGAGGAGGGGAGTTCAGGGATAAACAGCCCTTCATCGATCCAGTATGTGTACCACTTCTCCTCAACAGGAGTCGGGTTATACGCTTTATCAAGAATGCGCTTGTTCTTCATCATACAGTCCAAATCTAACGGGTTTTTATCCTTATCCCACTCTTTATTCCCGGAATAAGGCCTAATGGAGTGTATATTTTAACAATTTACAGACAATTTTTCCTTATTTTTATTCTATTTCTTGGGGTCAGGGCTCGACATTGGACATTTAAGGGGGAACTTTTAATTGAGGGAGGCCGTTACAGCTGGCTTAATTGAAATAATTATTAAAATAAAAAAAGGGGATAGGTGCGGACGCTCAGTGATTTGGCAACACTTTGTGGATGTCATTGCGAGCGAAGCGTGGCAATCTCGTAAAGAGAAATTACATTATTACGGGAATGAAGATATCCTTCTTATGAGATTGCCACGTCACTTCGTTCCTCGCAATGACACATTGTAACAATTCGGATGAATGAGATTGCCACGCTTCGCTCGCAATGACACTTTTATCCTCAGTATCATTAATAAAAGTGTTGCTTCATTCCTGAGCATGTACAACAGGCCCCTTTCTTGGGGAACTGTCCCCTTTTTTTGACCCCGATTAGTACTCGATGAAGATGGAGTCTTCGCCCAAGAGGTTCTCGATTTTTCTTGTCAAATCTTCTGAGAGAGTTATCCCTGAAATTTCACCGGCCTGGACGACCATCCGGTAGGAATGGGGAGTTTCAAGCTCGAAAAACACCGGGCAATCCCCTTGGTTTTGGTCCAGCATGCCTTTCAACTCTTCGAATACGGATGTTTCAATCCCCGGAAGAAAAATCCTCAAAACCACACGTTTCGCCTGCTTCTGGAAGGCTTCAGCCAGAGGCATAATATGGAGGAGGTGAATCCTCCGGCTTTCTCCCTCGCCCAAAAACTTCCCTTTGACCCAGACAAGCTGGTCTTCCCCGAGTGAGTCATAATACTTCTTGTAGCTATCCGGGAAAGCCACGACCTCTATCCGGCCGCTCATATCCTCCAGGATAAAAGTGGCCATTCTCTCATCTTTCCTGGTCTTAAGAGGCTTGAGAGAGGATATGATCCCCGCGACTTTAATCTCTCTGTTGAAATCTTTCTCATCGTCCAGCTGGTTTATCGGATGGGAGACGAGCCGCTTCAACTGCTTCCCGAACTCTGCCAGAGGGTGGCCTGTGATATAAAATCCCAAGGCATCCTTCTCGTAAGAAAGAGAAAGGGATTTATCCCACTCTGGCATTTCCTTTACCTCAGCTGGAATTTCCGGAGGTTCGATTTGATCCTTGCCAAAAAGGGAGTTCTGTTTGGAGGCCCTGATCTTTTGAATCTCATGGGCATACGCGATCAGAATATCAATCAGGTGAAAGAGCTGCGATCTTTTCCATTCCAATGAATCAAACGCTCCCGCCTTGATCAAGCTTTCGAGCACCTTGCGGTTTATTACCTTCGGGCCAGCATCTTCACAGATGTCAAAGGGGGATGTAAATTTTCCCCGCTTCTTCCTGGATGCCAGCAAAGCCTGGACTGCACTTTCCCCCACATTTTTTATCGCTGAAAAACCGAAGCGGATGGCGCTTTTGAGCCCAGTGAAATTGAAATCGCTCTCGTTGATATCCGGAGGAAGAACCTTGATCCCCATTCCCTGAGCCTCATTGATATACTTAACCACCTGAGGAGTGGCGCCTCTCTCTGCTTCCGATGTCAGCAGCGCTGCCAGAAAATTCACGGGATAATGGGCCTTCAAATAGGCGGTGCGGTAGGCCAAGTACGCGTAAGCGGCGCTGTGGGATTTATTGAAGCCGTAGCCCGCAAAATAATTGATCTGGTCGAAAATCTTGGTGGCTTTCGCCTGGCTGAGACCCTTCTTCTTCGCTCCCTGCACGAACCTCTGCTTCTGTGCCTTCATCATGCCTGTCACTTTCTTCCCCATGGCTTTGCGCAGGATATCGGCTTCGGCCATCGAAAATCCCGCCAGCTCGGTGGCAATCTGCATCACCTGCTCCTGATAAACAATCAAACCTTGGGTCTCCTTGAGTATTGGCTCAAGCTCCGGAGTTTCGTAGCTGATCCGGTCAGGATGGTTCTTGCATTTGATGAACTCATCCGTCATTCCACTCTTGAGAGGACCCGGCCGGTAAAGAGCGTTCAAAGCGATCAGGTCGCGGAAGCTTTCGGGCTTAAAATTCCGCAGCAGGTCCTTCATGCCCGGGCTCTCAAACTGAAAAACCCCGTCTGTGTTCCCGGCTTTGAAGACCTTGAACGTTTTCTCGTCATCCAGCGGAATGTTCTTCAGGTCTATCTTCTCGCCTGTCTCTTTCTCCACGAGCTCCACCGTATCCTTGATGACAGTGAGGTTGCGCAGACCGAGGAGGTCCATCTTGAGCAGCCCGATGGCCTCGATATCCTGCATCGGGAACTGAGTGGTAATCTCCCCCCTGACTGATTGATACAGGGGCATGAACTCCACCAGCGGTTTAGGAGTGATGACAATCCCGGCTGCATGGATCGAGGGATGGCGAACCTGCCCCTCCAGCTTTAGAGCCACAGAGAGGAGGTGAGCGATCTTGGCGTCCTTATCCCTCATTTCCTTCAGTTGAGGGACATTCTTAATGGCTCCTTCAATAGAAGCATCCGGGCCAAAAGGAGGAATCATCTTGGCAATCTTATCCACCTCAGGAAGAGGAACCTCAAGAGCCCTCCCGACATCCCTAACCGCCGCCCGGGCAGCCATCGTACCGAAAGTGATGATCTGGCAGACGTTTTCCCGGCCGTATCGTTTTGTCACGTAGGAAAGAACTTCATCCCTCCGTCTTCCGCAAAAATCGATATCAATATCGGGGAGGCTGATTCGCTCAGGATTGAGAAACCGTTCGAACAAAAGGCCATACTCCAGGGGATCAATATCTGTGACCCCGAGGCTGTAGGCCAGCAGACTCCCAGCCACCGAACC
>JASFPJ010000246.1:0-5425 GCA_050116035.1 Candidatus Aminicenantota bacterium
ATATTCCTTTTTTCTTTTCCTCTCTCCAACATGGGAGTGCAGAAGTCAACAGAGACAATTTTAACCCTCTTATCTGCCTGGCGAGAAAGGTTCAGAGCCATCTCTCCGGTGCCGCTGCACACGTCCAGCCAGCGAGAGCCTCCTTTTTTGGAAGCCAATCGTGCCGCTTTTCTGCGCCAGACGATGTCGAGACCGAGTGTCAGAACATGATTGACAAGCTCATAGGTTTTGACCACGTCAGAAAATATTCTTTGAATGCCTTTTCTCACTGGTAATCCTTGAGATACACCCAATTCAAGAAAATCTACATTAAATACGATTTGGTCTTGATTGTCCAGCAAACCTCTTCTTTTTCGCATTTTTTTTTGCTAAACTTAGTGGCTCAATAATCAGGGGATGATTAACATAAATAATTTTGTACAGAAAGGAGGAACATGAATACCAAAAAAATTCCATTGTCTATTTTTGTGTTCGCAGTCATTCTTCTTGTTCTTCATGCTTTGCCTGCTCGAGTCGGTCCCACCTATGCGATCGTGAACTGCAAAATCTTTCCGGTTTCCAGTCCTGCTGTTGAGAATGGGGTGATTGTCATCCGGGATGGTTTGATCCAATCGATAGGTACTCAGGAAAGTATCCCTATTCCCGAGGATGCTGAAGTTATCAATGCAGAGGGGCTTTTCGCTTATCCAGGCTTGATCGATGCTCATTCGAGTTTCTTTATCGAGATTCCAAGGGAAGAGCCCAGACAGCGAGGAGTGAGTGCGACGGGTGCGCAGCCCCAGGAAAAGAACTGGGCTGAAGAAGTCAGTCGAACGGCTTTTAAGCTTCTCAAGCCAAAAAAAACAACCGTGGAGGGTTTGCACAAGATTGGAATCACGACTGTCCTGGTCGCTCCAGAGAGAGGGATCTATGCGGGCCAGAGCGTTCTCTTGAATGTGAACGGAGAAGAAGCTAAACCCATGGTTTTGAAAAATTCGGTAGCGCTCCATGTAAACTTCACGACAGAGCGGGGAGCGTATCCTTCCAGCATAATGGGAACCATGGCCTTACTCAAGCAGTCATTCTTGGATGCCGCCCGCTATTCCTCGTATCAAACTCTCTTTGTCAGCTCTTCTCGGGGCTTAAAGAGGCCTGAGTACGATCCTTTCCTCGAAGCCCTCTCTCCTTTTGCTGTGAACAAGAAGCCCATCTTTTTCAATTGTGCCAACCTGGAAGACATCAAAAGAGCTTCCCGGCTCATCAAGGAGTTCAAACTCAACGGATTTCTCACCGGAGCGAACGAGGCGTGGAGAGTCTCTGATCTGGTCAAGACTATGAGAGTTCCCCTTCTCGTTACCCTCAGCTTCAAGCCTCCATTTTCAAGTCTCTATGTGAATCAAGGAGAGGAGAAAAAGAAAAAAGCGGAGGAAGAGATCTATCCGGCCAATGCGGCGAACCTCCACAAACAGGGAATCAAGTTTGCCTTGACCTCCCTCGGCCTGAGAAACTCATCCGACATACTGAAGAATGTCCAGAAAGCCATCAAAGTCGGGCTGCCCCGGGAAGAGGCGCTCAAAGCCATGACCATCATCCCCGCGCAATTCCTCGGCGTCGCGGATTTTCTGGGGACGATTGAACCCGGAAAAATTGCCAACGTGATCCTCACTTCAGGAGAAATATTTGACGAGAAGACAAGAGTCCAGAGAGTCTTTGTGGACGGTCTTTCTTTCGAAGTCAAAGAGCCTCCGAAAAAAGCCAAACCCACCGCCCTGAATTTGACAGGAAAATGGACGGCCACGATCTCTGGACCGATGGGTGAGATGGGGGTAACATTAGAGATTCAGCAGGAAGGCAATTCGATTAGTGGAAGCATTTCCTCCGATATGGGTCAGTGGGATATCAGTGATGGTATTCTGAGCGGCAATGAACTCGTCTTCACCATATCCGCCACTATAATGGATGAGACTTTAGAACTGGCTTTCAGCGGGACCGCAGAAAAGGACTCCTTCGAAGGAGAGATTTCGTTCGAGGGAGGCAGCGCTGGGCTCACAGCGACACGAATCCCTGACCGGAAGGATTAAAGGAGAAAAACCATGAAGAGAAAACTGATTTGTTTATTTGTTTGTCTGTGCTTGGCTTTAGTTTCCGGTTTTTCTTCAGCGCAGGACCTTCTGATAAAAAACGGCACAGTACTGACGGTTACCAAAGGCACGGTATCCAACGGAGACGTGCTGGTGGTTGGAGGTATCATAAAGAAGATTGGAAAGAATATCAATGCACCAAAAGGAACAAAGGTCATAGATGCCACAGGAAAGTATGTGATACCCGGAATCATCGATTCCCACACCCATATCGCGCTCACAGGAACGAATGAGAGTGCGAATGCGATCACTCCTGAGGTGGTCATGCGGGATGTTCTCAACGCTGAAGACCTTTCCATCTATACGGCCCTTTCAGGTGGAGTCACGATGGTGCACACTATGCACGGAAGCGGCAATCCGATTGGAGGCGAGAATATTGTCATCAAGATGAAATGGGGAAAAACTTCAGAAGAAATGATCGTGCCCCAGGCATACAGAACCCTTAAATTCGCTCTGGGGGAAAATCCCAAAAGATCGAATTCTCCCACTACAGGAACGCCTCGTTATCCTCAGTCGCGCATGGGTGTCAACTCCATCATCCGCCGGGAATTTTCCAAGGCGAAAAACTACATGGAGCAGTGGGACAGGTATTTGAAGGCGAAAAAATCGAAGAAAAAGGCGAAAAATCTTGTTCCTCCCAGAAAAGACCTGCAGATGGAGCAGTTGGCGGATATGATGCGTGGCAAAATGCTGGCCCGCTGTCACACGTATAGGGCTGATGAAACTCTTGAATTCATCAAGCTTTCCAAGGAGTTCGGGTTTAAAATCGCGGCTTTCGAGCACGCATCCGAAGCCTTTAAGATCGCTAAAGAACTGGCTGAAGAAGGGATTGGCATCTCTATTTTTCTGGATAATTGGGCGTATAAAGTTGAAGCGTCAGAAGGGATTGCCTACAACGCGGCATTCTGCACTCAACTAGGCGTACTCGTTTCTATCAATTCAGATAGCGGGGAAAGGATCCGGCGCCTGTTTAACGATGCGGCTAAAGCCATGAAGTATGGTGGTCTTTCTGAAGAGGAAGCCCTGAAACTCGTCACTATTAATCCTGCCATCCAGCTTGGCGTGGAAAAGATCGCTGGAAGTTTGGAAGTAGGAAAACACGGAGATATTGCTATTTTCAACGAACATCCTCTCAGCGCCTTCACTTTATGCGAGATGACGATCATCGAAGGCGAAGTCTATTTCGACCGAGCGCAGTATCTTAAAGAAAGAGAAGAAATGGAAAAGAAAAAAAAGGAGCCAGTGAAGAAGAAAAAGGGAGGGAAAAGATGACCAGAAAAGCTATAGCTTGTATTGCCTTAGCGATCTTCTGTTCTTCATTCAGCTGGGTTTGGTGTGAAGATGCTCAGGTTATCGCAATAAAAGGAGCGAAGATCATCCCTGTTGTCGGTGAAGACATTCAAGAGGGAACCATCCTCATCAAAGACGGCAAGATCGAAGATCTAGGAGAAAATGTCACTATTCCCGCTGGAGCCAAGATAATCGATGCCAAAGGATTAACAGCTTATCCTGGGATGATCGATAGCTTCTGCTTTCTCGGCCTCCATGAGATAGGCTCGATCAGAGCCACCGTGGATTACAGAGAGACGGGAAGGCTCAATCCCCAGGTCAAAGCGGTGGAAGCCCTGAGGCCGGATTCTGTGCATATTCCGATAAGCCGGTCTAACGGCATAACCGCAGCGGTTGTCGTCTGCACCGGAGGACTCATTTCAGGTCAGAGCGGTTTGATCCGGCTTGTGGGTTGGACTCCCGAAGAAATGGTCATCAAGAGTTCTGTGGCCATGCATATTCAGTTTCCGACCATTCCCCGCTTCAGAAGAGCGGAGACGCAGCCCAGGGAACAATCATCCAAGCAGGTCGAAGAACTGAAGCGACTGCTGAACGAGGCCCGCTATTACCAGAAGAGAAAAGTCGCCGCACAAAAAGACTCGCGACTTCCTCTGCCTGAGTTTGATGAAAAACTGGAGTTTCTTCTTCCTATAGTCAATGGCCAATTGCCGGTTTTGATCTCAGTCTATGCCGAAAATGACATTAAAGCTGCCATTCAGTTTGTCCAGGATGAAAAACTAAAGGCGATATTCTGCGGTGTCACTGAAGGATGGAAAGTGGCTGATGAGATCAAAAAGTCGGGGATTCCAGTTGTGTTTGGCTCACTCTATGCCATGCCATCCAAGTGGGAAGATGGCTATGACGCTATATACAGGAATCCCAGTGTTCTGGCCAAAGCAGGGGTCAAGTTTGCTTTCTCCTCCCAGAGTGCCACTCTAGCCAAAGACCTGCCCTATCATGCCGCCAAAGCCGCGGCCTTTGGTCTGGATAAAAGAGAGGCGCTCAAAGGCGTGACGCTCTATCCGGCCCAAATATGGGAGGTGGATGATTTGCTGGGCAGCCTGGAGAAAGGCAAGGTGGCGAATATCGTGCTCGCCGACGGTGACATGCTCGAACTGAGAACCAACATCGAGTATGTTTTCATAGACGGGAAACAGACTGACCTTTCCAGCATTTATACAGAACTACTCGAAAGATACAAAAAAAGACACTGAACAAAAAAAGGGGATCAGGCCTTAAGGCCTGACCCCTTTGATTTTTCTTGACAGGTCCACTCTTTCTCTATAATTTGAATACCTGAATAAGGTTATGCGAGGAGGTCCTATGAAAAACAGAACTATCTTTTTGGGTATGGTTCTATTTTTATTTCTATCCCTATGGGTTGGCATGGACCATTCTGTTCACGCAGAGAATAGACCTGACTATGATGTGTTGATTCGAAACGGGAAAGTGTTTGATGGATCATTGAATCAGGCCATCCGGGCAGATGTCGCTGTTAAAGACGGTGTTATTGTGGAAGTGGCTAAATCGATAAAAGGAACAGCCGCCAAGGTGATTAATGTCAAAGGGCTAACCGTGACTCCTGGTTTTATCGATCTTCATACTCATGTGGACAGTGGAATGTATTTCCCTGAGAACAGAGCATGCCTCAATTATCTAAAACAGGGAGTGACAACGGTTATTGTTGGTCAGTGCGGACGCAGCGCCTGGCCCATTTTTGAGAAAGCAGAGGACTTGATTAAACTCTGGACTGAGGAAGGAATCGGGCCGAATGCAGCCTTGCTTATCGGCCACGGGCAAGTCCGGGAGATCGTTATGGGGATGGAAGATAGAGAGCCCACACCGGAAGAGCTGGAAGAAATGAAGGCCCTGGTGCAGGAAGCCATGGAGCAGGGAGCGTATGGCTTATCAACAGGATTGGAGTATCTGCCAGGGAGGTATGGAAATACGGATGAAGTCATAGAGCTGGTGAAGGT
>JASFPJ010000247.1:0-5409 GCA_050116035.1 Candidatus Aminicenantota bacterium
TCCTTCCCAAAGGATAAGCGAAGGGCAGTGGGTGAGAAAACCGTTTGAGGGCGGAGCGGGCATGGTTCCTCACCGCTGAGGTGAGGAGAGCGAAGCCTGAAACCGAGCCACTTTTGACTCGCTGGGAGAAAAGTTGCGAGTTTTCCGAATCCACTGTCCTGAGCTTTCTCAAACAGTCCTCGGGTCCGACTATGTCAGATTCCCTCTAAGGAAGCATCGGGAAGGCTAAATCCTCCGATGTCGCTTCAGCAATTTCCCTGTCTGCCCCTTTTGACACAAACGAGTAATGGATTGCTCAGGCTGTTGACGCTTTAGTGCGTGAGAACATCGCGAAAGGCAGAAATGGCTCTGTCAATATCTTCATCATCTATATCCTTATGAACTACAAAACGAATACCTCCGGTTGTGGCCAGGGCGAGCACCTTTCTTTCTTTCATTTTGGCTAAGAATTCAGGAATGGAGATTCCGGGGTGATCAAAGCCAAAAATGATGATGTTTGTTTGTATATTTTCAGGATTAAGGGAGATTCCTTGAAATTCTGCGATAGATAAGGCCAGCCTCTTGGCTCTATCATGGTCCTCTTGAAGCCTGTCGACCATTTCTGTCAGAGCGATAATTCCTGGAGCCGCGAGAACTCCCACCTGTCTCAATCCGCCGCCGAGCGCTTTTCTCACGCGGCGCGCATAATCGATGAAGTCCTGGGTTCCGACAAGCATAGAGCCGACTGGCGCAGAAAGCCCCTTGGAGAGACAAAACATCAATGAATCGCCAATCGCAGCATATTCTTTGACGAGGATTCCGGAAGCAGTGCTGGCGTTGAACAAACGGGCTCCGTCAAAATGAATCTTCAAATCATGCCTGTTAGCAATTTCCCGAATCGCCTTCAAATTGTCTAGGGGGACTACAGCTCCGCTCCAGTTGTTATGCGAATTCTCGACGCAAATCAAAGATGTGCGGGGAATATGGACAGAGGGCTTCCGTATGTTCCTTTCTATCTCTTCAGGGTCCATGGCTCCGCGAATGGATTGGAGAGGTCTCGGTGTTATCCTCGAGATAAAAGTCATGTGTGTGGATTCCATGTTGTAGATATGGGAACGGGCTTCGATGATGACTTCATCCAACTCTCTGGTCCAGACCTTGATCGAGATGGAATTCCCCATGGTTCCGGAAGGAACATACAGAGCCGCCTCCTTCCCCATGATATCCGCGGCCATAGCCTCCAGTTTCTGGACTGTCGGGTCATCCCCCAGCACATCGTCTCCCAGCTCGGCTTCAACCATCGCCTTTTTCATATTTTCAGTGGGCCGAGTCACCGTATCGCTCCTGAAATCGGAATATTCATGCATCACAGGCTCTCCTTCTTTTCGAGGCCTCATTATAAAAAATATCAACTCCCACAGCAAACCATTTTTCCGGAAAGAAGCATGGTCCAACGATTAAGAAAAAAGATTTTATTCTCTCTTTCTTTATTCCCAAGCGATGCTTCACTGAGAAGAACCTGAGTTTTCGAATGCGCCATGATTGACTGCGACTCGAGAGAGATGAGAAGGCATTCCTGTCTGCCCAGAAACTTTTTCACCGTTTACTTGGTTATTAATCTATGGTATTAATAATTCTTATATCTTTTTTGAAATTTGAATCATGCAACCAGCAAAAACTTATAAATTACTGCTGTATTCGCTGATTTTCCTCATCTTATTTTTCACAAGCTCTATTTTGAGTTACCGGACTGTCCTCAAGGGGGAAATGGTCACAATCCCGAATCTTGTTGGAAAAACCTTTGAGGATGCAAGGACTGAGCTGATAAGAAAACGATTATCCATTGTTCAGATGGGGATTCAATTCGACACTCGGTATGAAAGGGGAAGAATCATATTCCATGAGCCATCTGAAGGGTCTAAAATAAAAATTGACAGCGCCGTAAAAGTCATATTGAGTGCAGGGAAGGAGAAAGTATTTGTTCCCGAAATTGAAGGGGAAAATTTTCAAAACTTGGGGCCAATCCTTCAAGAGGCTGGAATTGTCAGAGGCAAAATTTCTCATGTGCACAGTCCCAAGGATGCAGCGGGAAAAATCCTGGCTCAATACCCTCCGGCTCAGGAAGAAGTGGGTCGAGGTTCAGTAGTGAGCCTTCTGATCAGCGAAGGAGAATGGGAAAAGAGATATCTCATGCCCGATTTAATCGGGAGGAAAGCTGAAGATGTTATTCCATGGCTTGAGGAATTAAATTTTAAAGTTGAGGATGTCCGCGACACATACTATCCAGGGCTCAGTTCAGGAATCATAATCAAACAGCACCCGAACCAAGGCTATATGATCCAAAAAAACTTTCCGATTACGCTGGAGGTCAGCAAATAATGATTCAGATCGCTCCATCCATACTCTCTGCAGACTTTTCAAAAATCGAGGAAGCCGTGAGGATGGCTGAGGAAGGAGGAGCGGATGTGATTCACATTGATGTCATGGATGGGCATTTTGTTCCTAATCTCACGTTCGGGCCTCAACTGGTCGCCTCGCTCAGGGAAAAAACCTCTATTCCCCTTGACGTCCACCTCATGATAGACAACCCTCGTGCTTTCATCCCCCTCTTTGCAGAAGCTGGAGCCGATTGGATATCTATTCACGTTGAGGCTTCTGTCCATCTTCATAAAGATGTGACTCTGATCAGAGAATACGAAAAAAAGGCAGGCCTAGCCCTGAATCCCGCCACACCACTCCACCTGATAAATGAGATCCTCAATGAATTGGACTTCATTCTACTCATGACGGTCAATCCAGGCTGGGGAGGTCAAAAATTCATTGAATCCTGTCACTCAAAGATTTCTAAACTCAAAAACTGGATAAACGGCCAACAGCTCCATATCCCGATTGAGATCGACGGCGGAGTGAATCTCTCAAACATGGAAGAACTCATCAAGGATGGCGCTGAAATTTTAGTCGCTGGTTCTGCAGTTTTCAGTGAGAAAGATCCCCGGGAAGCGATCGTCAAAATGAAGGAACTGGCAAAAAAAGCTGAGCAAACATGAATTGTTTAGTGACTGGAGCCGCGGGGTTTATTGGTTCACATCTCTGTCGAAGGCTTCTCACAGAAGACTATCGAGTATTGGGAGTTGACTCGTTTTCCGATTTTTACCCGAGGTGGATAAAAGAAAAAAATATAGAATCCCTGACGAAAGAAAAAAAATTTGAATTCATTGAGAAAGACTTAAATGACCTGGATTTAAAAAACACGCTCAACAATATTGAGTATATCTTCCATCTAGCCGCACAAGCCGGAGTCAGAGCCAGTTGGGGCGAAAATTTCTCTGTTTATTCCCAGAATAATATCGAAGTCACACAGAAATTGCTGGAAGCCTCCCGAGACTCTCGTATCAAAAAATTCATATATGCGTCCTCATCTTCTGTCTACGGTTTCTGCCCAGAGCTTCCCATGGTAGAGACCAGCCCTCTTCATCCTTTCTCTCCTTACGGAGTGACTAAACTGGCTGCCGAACATCTCTGTCTTCTTTACTCCAAGAACTATGGGGTTCCCGCTCTCTCGCTTCGGTTTTTTACCGTCTACGGTCCAGGCCAGCGTCCGGATATGGCTTTTCATGTGTTCCTTAAATCAATCGCTGGAGATAAAGAAATCTCAATCTTTGGGGATGGAGGCCAAACCAGAGATTTCACATATATCGATGACATTGTCGAGGCCACTCATGCCTCTATGGAAAAGGGAAAAGTGGGGGAAATCTACAATATCGGAGGCGGGAGCCGGACAAAGCTTGAAGATACACTTCCCATCCTCGAGGAAATATGCGGAAAAAAAATCAAGGTCAAAAATCAAGACATACAAAAAGGAGATGTTCCGCATACCTTTGCAAGCATTGAAAAAGCCGGAAAAGATCTCGATTATTCCCCTCAAACTCGGCTACTGGATGGGCTCAAAGAGGAATGGACGTGGATTCAAAAACTGTACCATTCTTAAACGGAGTTGGATAATGCGTGGAATTAAAGAAAGTTCTTTAATAAAAATAACATTGGTACTTGCGATTTCTCTCCTCTATATTCTGTTTGGTTCCGGATGCAAGAAAAAGCAAATAGAGATATCACCTGAGATAGCTTCATCCGCTGAGAATTTATACAGACAAGGAGAAAGATACATCAAGAAAGATCCTGAGAGAGCGCGTCTTTATTTCAGGCAAATCATTGAATCTTTTCCACAGGACATCTATGCCCAACAGGCCAGGCTGGCTATCGCTGATTCATATTTTCGAAAAGGGGATGAAGCGAATATGATTCTTGCCGCTTCGGAATACCGAAATTTCATCAAAGAACATCCACACAGCCCCTCAGTTCCGTATGCTCAATATCAAATTGCAATGACTTTCTACAGAAAAATTCTCAGACCGGGAAGGGATCCAGAGAAGACACACCTGGCTCTTGAGGAGTTCAAGAAAGTGCTGACGAATTATCCGACAAGTGAAGAAGCCAGTGATGCTCAAGAAAAAATATTAGAATGCGAAGAAAGATTGGCAGAACATACTTTTCAAATAGGGTTGCTCTACTACAAGATGAGATCCTACAGGGCCTCAGTGAAAAGGCTGGCCGAAATCCTGCTCAATTTTCCCAATTTTTCAAGAATGGATAAAGTGTATTTCTATCTGGGCGATTCTTTTTTTAAGGGACGAAATTACGCGAATGCAACATCTCATTTCACCAAATTGGTATCCGACTATCCTCAGAGCAAATTCGCGAAAAAAGCCAAAAAGAAACTCGACCAGTTAGAGAAGTTGAGGAAAGAAGCGGAAAAAAAGGCCCCTCCGAAAAAAAAGGCTCCGATAAAAAAATATGTTAACCAATCAAGCGGGAGACTCAAATGATAAAAACACACGCTTCCACCTTTTGTGTTTTAGTGACGCTGATACTCAGCTGTTTTTCTTCGGCTGCAGCGCAAGAGCAGAATCTGCTAAGTGCTGTATCCATCAGCCCAGGAATTGGCTATGAATACATCTCGCGAACCATAAACTGGGACAATGATCAATACACATCGAAACTTAAATCCAACTATTTTACATTCGACACTGAAATCGAGCTCCAGGGGGGCCTGTTCGTTCGTGCGGTTCTCGGATTCACAACGGCCAACTATGAATCTCTGGCATTCAGACAGCTTCCTGTGTCTGTTGAATTGGGGGATGAAATCGGTTTTATCGGGGGGTACCTACTTGGGGCCGACATCAAAAAAAGCATAATTCAATCCGAGGACCTGAGAATAGACTTCCTCGGCCAATTCTTTTACGGCATCGGGGGCAAGAAAGAATGGGAGATCACAGTATTGCCTGTCGAAGGGAGCGTAGAAGGCCGTCCGAACTGGACGCAAGTCACTGTGGGGCCCGTTTTCACCTATACAGGATTTGATACGCTCTTCCC
>JASFPJ010000248.1:0-5405 GCA_050116035.1 Candidatus Aminicenantota bacterium
GAAATCCTCGTCTATGGTCATGGCACGTGTGGTCTTTATCTCCGGATCTTTTTCTGTCTGGAACATGACGCCGTAGTAAAATCCCCCTGAAATCGTGGTATCGGATCCGGCCGCATTCACAACACTAGGGATCTGACGGAGTTCTTGTTGAAAGGCATCCTGCCTTGGACCAAGAGAGTAGGCCCTCTCCACCACGATTAGATTATTTTTATTGTAGCCGAGGTCTCTGTTCATCATAAAATCCATCTGCCTTGAGATAAGCAGCGTCATAGAGATGAGCACGATGGATAGTGTGAACTGGAAGATGACCAGCGCGTTTCTCATACGTATCCCTGTACGCGAAGTTGAAAACCGTCCTTTAAGAACAGTAACCGGATGAAAAGAGGACAACACAAAGGCCGGATAGCTTCCTGCCAGGATTCCCACTACAAGCCCCACGACCAGGAGCAACACGAGGCTGAATGGCTGGGCAATGAAGTTGACCTCCAGCTCTTTCCTGGCCAGTGTATTAAAGAGTGGCAGTACAATTTGAACCAGCAATCCCGCTATCACCAGGCTTATAAAGCTCAGGACCAGCGATTCCATCAGGAACTGCCGGATGATAGAACCCCGTGTGGAGCCCACGATCTTCCGGATGCCGACTTCTCTCGCGCGTGTGACGGAAATGGCCGTAGCCAGGTTCATGAAATTGATACAGGCGATGACAATCAAGAAGAGAGCAATAGCAATCAGGATGTAGACATAGGTGATATTCCCGTTGGGTTTGATCTCGTTGGTTAGATTGGAATGGAGATGGATATCACGAATAGGCTGCAGAAAGTAGTCGTAGCCATTCCCGGCTGCGACATATTCCTTGTAAGATATGCCCGAGCGAGCCTGGATCTGACCCGCCGCATATTTCTCCACAAGCGCTGGCAGCTTGTCCTCGATATCCTTCGGACGAGTGCCATCACGCAGGATAATATAAGCATACACGGAAAAAGAAACATAATTCGGTTGTCTATCGAGACCCAGAAGACCCAGAGATCCTGCAAAGTCAAACTCCATGTGGGAGTTTTTGGGGACATTCTCGCAAACACCCGATACCAAGAATGGCCCCTGTGGAGTCATGACCCTTTTTCCCACTGCCTTATCATCCCCGAAATACTTGAGTGCTGTATCCCGGGTCATGACCAGGGAGTTCGGGGTAGAAAAAACCTGGGATGCTTCTCCTTCGATAAGAGGGATGTTAAACATCTCGAAGAACTTCGGCTCGACAAAAAAGAGCTTGTCTTCTTCATATATTTTGTCCTCATAGCGCAAGATAAATTCCTGACGCATCTTAAGGACTCGGGTCATGTCCTCGACTTCTGGAAAGTCGTTCAACATGGCCTCTCCGAGTGAGTAAGGAATGACCGCGTAATTGACCACGTTATCCGGATAAATCCTTTTAAGGGCAATCCGGTACAAATTATCTGTATTCTCGTGGAAGTTGTCGTACGAGAACTCATCCATGAGGTTGACTGCTATGAGGAAAAAGCAGGCGATACCCACCGAAAGCCCGACAACATTAATTAAGGAAAAAAGCTTTCTCTTCCACAGATTTCTGATCGCAACCATAACATAATTTTTAAACATAGACTCTCTCCTCTGATAGTAATACGGAATTATATAATACAAGGTTAACAAATAATTAGCGAATTAAGCCTTCATCCTTTTCTTGTCATTGCGAGGAAGCGATTGGATAAAATTCAGAGGTCTCTGCAAGTAAAACGTAACGATTTGATAAGAAATCAGATGTCATTGCGGGCGAAGCGTGGCAATCTCATACTGAAAAATAGGGTCTGATCCCTTTTAAAAATGTCGAATGTTGAGATGCGACACCTTTAGTTTTCCCTGAAAATTGTTTGGAATTTCGGGAACACTTCGCCCACTCTCCTCCTGTATTCAAAAAACTCCTCGCCAAATTTCTCTTCGAGATACTTATCCTCTTTCACTATCAATATCTTAAATACACCATACATAAATACAGGAACAGTCAATCCGATCAGAGAATTAATGAGCAAAACGATTCCTGGAACAATAAATACTATCCAAGAGCCATAAATGGGATGCCTGAAAAAACCATAAATCCCCTTTGTGGCTAACTGGCCGTCATGAAAATATTTATGGATTGTTAATCCAGAAATTAAATAGATGGGAACTCCAACCATCACAAGTAGTATCCCCAAAACCTGAGTGAAAATCCGTGGGATGGGGATAGTGAGATGAGACATCCAGAGAAAATGAACAGCGAAAATGATGGCTGAAAAAAGAACAGATATTATCGCGAATTTGAGACCGACTCCTATTAGAGTCATTTGTTTATTTGCTTTCTGAGACATTCTGCTCTCCTTTACTCGACAATCTTGACCTTTATGTGCGAAGGATACTTTTTTGAGCGATGCACTCTATGAACCGCTTTCTGAAAATCCACTTCCTTGGCATGATAGATATCCACATACTTTTGGGGATTTCTGTCAATCACTGGAAACCAGGTGCTCTGAATCTGCACCATGATCCTGTGACCCTTCCGGAAACAGTGGCATTTATCTCGAAGGTCAAACTCAATTTTTGTCACCTTGTTTGGAACTAGAGGTTCAGGATGTTCAAAGCTGTTTCGGTATTTGCTCCGGAAAACCTCACCGGCGAGAAGCATCTGGAAATCTCCCATTCTGATATTCTGGGGATTCGGCCGATTATCAGGAGCATTCCCGGGATATACATCAATCAGTTTTACAATCCAATCCGCATCCGTTCCGGTCGTGGATACATAGAGGCTGGCGATTATCGGACCAGCGATAGTGATGTCCTCTGTGAGCACTTCAGATTGATACACCAACACATCAGGCCGGCGGGATGCAAACCTCTGGTCTTCAACCATCCAGAGATGCCCCTGGTTTGTTCGAATTTCTGAAGACCAGGGCACAGGTTTGTCCGGATCGCTCACATAAGAATCAAGGGCCCTTTCTGATTCTTCCTGGGGAGAGTCAAAGGACAGTTTCCCGTTGGCGTGAAGATAGATATTTCTCTCTTGAGCGCTTTTTGGTGGCCACTGGTCATAGGACCTCCATTTATTCGATCCTGTCTCAAAGACTAAGGCCTCGGGCAAATCCAGTTCTCCCTTGTCTTTCAGGTAATAGTTAAAGAAAGGCAATTCCACGTTCTCTCTGTAATAGACACTCGTCTTTGAGTCGAACCGGATGTTCCCCAAAGCATCCCCGTCCATCGATGCCCAACCTCCGTGGCGCCAGGGCCCGACCACAAGAATGTTCTTATTGCCGGGATTTTTATCTTCAATAGTGGAGTAGATACTCATCGGGCCATAAAAGTCTTCGGCATCAAACCATCCCGCCACATTCAGGATGGGATGTTTGATGTTATCCAGATGCTGGAGGACATCTTGTCTCTTCCAGTATTCGTCGTAATCGCCATGCTCCATGTATTCATTCCAGGTGGGGACGGTGTCTCGGAAATAGAATTTATTCACATTGGAAACAGGACCGAGCTCCAGGAAGAACTTATAGCCATCCGGTGTTCCGTAGTTAAAGCGGGCAGCACGTTGAGTGGATGGGCCTGTTCTGATTCGGGCACTACCCGCCAGCCATCCGAATGTGTACATCAGGCGAAAGGCTCCGTTGTGGTGAAAATCATCGCCGATCCACATGTCCGCCGGTGATGCCTGGGGCGAGGAGGCCTTCAAAGCCGGATGGGCATCGATCATCCCTGTCACAGTGTGCCAGCCAGGATAGCTGATTCCCCACTGTCCCACGCGCCCGTTATGGTTAGGAATGTTTTTCAACAGCCATTCGATGGTGTCAAAGGTATCGCTGCTGTCATCGACATCCTGTTTGGTGCGCTTAACGCTTTTGTGCGGCCACATCACGACAAATTCCCCTTCGGATTTATATTTTCCGCGGCAATCCTGGAAGACAAAGATGTAGCCTTCCTCCACAAATGCCCAGGAGGGACCCAAGGAATTTCTGTATACATTCTCTCCATAGGGCGGGATGCTGTAAGGCGTTCGCCTCAGCATGATCGGATACTTTTGAGAAGTGTCGACAGGAGCGTAAATCTGGGTAAAAAGCTTCACTCCATCCCTCATCGGAATCATGACCTCTTTTTTTGAATAATGCTCCAGGAGATGAGCGAATCTCTCTCCTACAACATTGTCAGGATTCAGTTCCACTGACTTCTTGTAGTTTTTTATGGACACTTCCTTTTGGCCGTCCTCCATGAGCGCCTCGCCCAGGCTGTCGTAGGGATTAAACGCATCGGGGAAAGCCTCCACATTCATCTTAAAAATCTCGATCGCATCCTTGACTTTTCCCGATCTCAGCAAGCGGTACCCCACAGTGTTCAACTGGTACTCATCAAAATTGTAGGAGTCCGGGTGATTTTTCTTCAGGTCATGATACTGCTTTATTGCGGCCTGGACGTTTTCCTTGGCCACGGTTCTGAGCAGGACATCGACAAACGATTTTTTGACTGCTTCTTGCTCTGTGTACCCCGGGTAAGAATTCGGGCTCTCCATGGCTGTGGCGTAGCCAAAGCTCAACAGGACAAAAATAATGAGGAATAGATTCTTAGGCTTTATCATCTTTCCCTCCTGATTTTAAATTCCTAGGATTTTATTTCGCTCCAGTGTTCATTGAACAACAATCTTCAGGGCTTTATCAACAGATTTTTACACTTATCCCTTTAGCCCTTCATAAACAAAGACGCATTTTCTTTTGGGATGGTTTACTAAAAGATTACCGCGCTTCGCCCGTAATGACATATTAGACAAAAAAGAGGACTTTTTCCTTTTTCTGAAATGTTAAATGTTAAGACGCGACCCCATCGACTCCTTCATCGACATCGCTGCCAGTCAGAGTCGGTGTAGAAGTGTTCAAGCTCTTTCCATAACTCCTTAATATCACAGGTCATGATGATCAAGTCCTGCTTTTCCCCAGCCATATCCCGCACATAGTCTGGGATAAGGAGTTCTTCCCGAAATCCGAGTTTCCGGAAGATCCGCTGGGCTGCAATCTGAGGTCTCATCATCTTGACAACGACCTGATCCACGTTTTTTTCGACCGCAAGAAAATACAGCTCTCTCACCATGATCATTCCTAATCCCTTGTGCTGAAAGGGTCTGGCCACAATCACACGGAGTTCTCCCTGGTGTTTGCGCCATTCTTCGCCGGAAAGCTCAAGAGCTCCATCTGCGATAATCTCATCATCTTGCAGGGCAACCAGGCGAAAAACATTGCCTGCCTTGGTCATCTCAATCCTCTGTTGAACAATCTCTCTGTTGGTGACGTCAATCCTTAGATATTTTCGGTCCTCAGGGGGAAGGGAAGAGAAGAATTTCATCAGTCTGTTCAGATCTTTGACCTGAAGCT
>JASFPJ010000249.1:0-5399 GCA_050116035.1 Candidatus Aminicenantota bacterium
GATAGAGAAATCAAGGATAAAGCGGGAATAGAAAGAATCATTAAAAAAGCTCTTGTCTGCCGCGTAGCTCTTTCCGACGGGGATTCCCCCTATGTTTTTCCAGTGTGTTTCGGGTTTAAGGACGGATGCCTCTATTTTCATTCAGCTCAGGAAGGCAGGAAGATCGATATCCTGAGAAGGAATAATAAGGTCTGTTTTGAGATGGACATCGATACAGAAATGATTGAGGGAGAAATAGGATGCGAGTGGGGAATCCGGTATTCAAGTGTTATTGGATTTGGAACAGCCTCATTTGTGGAGGATGTGGAAGAAATGAAGGAAGCATTAAGTGTTTTGCTCGAGCATTATTCGGATAAGAAGTATGAGTTTTCGGAGAAGTCTTTGAAACAGGTGATGGTTATCAAAATACAGGTTGAGAGCCTGACAGGAAAGAGTACTGTTCTGGGGGGTTGAAAAAAAAGTTCAAGTTTTATATCATATCTGTATCTTGGAAAGCGAGGGTTAATCATGAAAAAACACATTCTATTTATTTTTCTAGGTTTGTTTTTAATGACTAGCTGCCAACTCTACTTTCCTCCTCCCGCAGACGTCCCTCCCCCTGTGGAGCCATATCCAACGCAGCGAGTTGCGGAACCTGCCGTTGGATTGGATGTTTCTTATTTCTATGACTCCCTTTCTCCATACGGAATTTGGGTCTATCATCCTGTCCACAGGTATGTGTGGATTCCCTCCAGAATGTCCCTCAGCTGGCGTCCGTATACGTATGGTCAGTGGGTCTGGTCAGACTATGGCTGGACCTGGCGTTCTCTGTTTGTCTGGGGCTGGGGGCCTTTTCATTACGGACGATGGGGATGGGAATCAGACTTCGGCTGGTACTGGGTGCCTGGAACCGTATGGGGTCCGTGCTGGGTCACCTGGCGTCACAGCGACTTCTACATTGGATGGGCGCCTCTCCCGCCAGGAGTCCGTTTTGTCCCGGGAGTCGGAATCAGAAGCGTCAACGTCAGAATTCCTTCGAGATACTGGGTCTTTGTCAATGGACCCAATTTCCTGCATCCTTCTCTCAACCGGTATGTGTTTCCGCATGAGCGGAACGTGACCATAATCAATTACACAGTCCACCAGACGAATATCATTATCCGGAATAACAAAGTGTACAGTGAAGGAATCGGGTATGAACGAGCCAGAGGTATCACAAAAAAGAATATCACCAAGCACGCAATCAAGGATGCTCAGAGGTCTGATCTGAGAAGGATGTCCCCTGGAACAGTTGAAGTGTACAGGCCGAATATCAAGAGAAATGAATCAGCCAAGCCGAAGACCACTGTGAAAAGAGAGGATGTTAAGTCGAGAATCACGGAGACCCGAACTACTGCAGGGAAGACTGTCAAAAAGGTAACTCCGGCAAAGAAGGCAGAAAGTTTGGAAGAGACTCAGAAGCGAGAGATCCAGCTGATAGAGAAAAGCCAGCAAAAAGAGATGCAGGATCTTGAACGGAAAAGGCAGGAAAAAATAAGGTCTGTAAAAACACAGGCAGAGAAGACGAAGGCTGATAAAGAGTACAAAGAAAAAGCCAGTCAGCTGAAGAAAAGTCATGAGACGGAAAAAACACAGATAAAGAAGAGGCACGTGAAAGAAACAGAAGCTAAGAAAAAAGAGAAAGAGAAGAAAGAAACAACCAAGAAGAAAATCAAGAAAAAAATTAAGAAATAGCGCGCTTTAATCTTATACGGAATATTTTTTCGCGATATCCTCAGGGATGAGTTGAGGCCTTCCTGTCCGTGCATTTATGAGGACGTAGACAAATTCACCTTCCGTAGCCAGTTTCTCCGTTTCTTTTTTTAATATCCGGAAACGAACTTTTACACTTTTCTGCCCTGTTTCCTCTATCCAAGTCCTGACAATAATCTTTTCTCCGAGGAATAAGGGTTTATGGAACTCAATGGAAGCGGATTTAGTTGTCCAGGAGAGGCCTCTTTTAAAAAATTCCTCCATGGACATTTTGTAGCATCTGCCCATCTGGTCCCATCTTGCGTACAGAACATAATCGAAGTAAACGGATTGGTGGACATGACCGTTGATATCGACTTCATGCGGTCTCACGGATATTTCTGTATCATACTTTTTATGCATTTTTTCTCCTTTTGTTGAGAATTCTCAATATGATGAAAATCTGCCCCACGAGGATGATGATTCCCCCAAGAATGGTTCGCACGGAAGGAATCTCTCGGAGAAAGAGAAAAGCAAAAATTATTCCGTAGACCGGCTCAAGAAAATGGATAAGACTTGCGGTTTGAGCCTTTATCCGTTTCATTCCTTTGATGAAGAGAGTATGAGAGCCTGCGGTGCAGAACACCCCGAGGACTACAAGGAGTAGAAGGTTTTTCGCATTCAAGGAAGGTTTGAGGATAAAGAAGAAGGGGAGGAGAAACAGAGTGGCGAAAAAGTCCTGGTAAAAAGCGATAAGCATACTCGAGAACTGAAGCGTCAGCTTTCTGTTCAAGATAGTGAGTACAGCAAACGTCAAGCCAGCCAACAGTCCCCAGAGGACGCCCACAAAGGTTGAATCATCCAGGTTAAAACGAGGGATGATCAGGAAAACCCCCATCATACAGAACAGCGAGAATAGGATGTTGATTTTAATGATTCTTTCTCTGAAGAAGAGAGGCTCCAGGAAGGTTGTGAACACAGGGTAAGACGAAAAGGACAGGAGGCCGATAGCGACTGTAGACACCTGGATGGATTGGAAGAAAGCCACCCAATGGACCGAGAGGATGAATCCGAGGAAGAGGAGATAGCCAGTATTTTTTCCTTGAGGGATTTTCATGCTTTGCTTGGAGAGCCAGAGAATAAGAGCGAGCGTCAGGCTGGCGAAAAATACTCGCCCCAGGACGATGATAAAAGGAGATAGAGCAATCCATTTTCCGAATAACCCGGCTAATCCAAAAAGCAGTACTGCCAAATGGATCTCAAGAAGACTCTTCTGTTTATTCATGCCAGTGACAACACCTTGCTTCTATCCATCTTATCCTTGGATTTCTGGAATCTGCCCTCTTCCTGTTATTTAATGTGAAAGCCACGAGTTAAACCAAAATATTTTTTTGAATTAAGAGTAAATTGTGATAATATATCCTTTAAAAAAGGAATTCAATTTCCTGACCTGACTGCAAACACCTATCGAAAATGACCTATTTGATTTATGCTCGCAAGTACCGGCCTAAAACCTTCGAGGAGATGATCGGCCAGAAACCCATCGTTCAGACTCTTCAGAATGCTATCAAAAACAACAGGGTCGCTCAAGCGTATATTTTTTCCGGCATGAGGGGCGTAGGGAAAACGACCGCCGCTCGAATCCTGGCCAAAGCTCTGAACTGTAAGCAGGGGCCGACACCGACTCCCTGCAATAAATGCGAATTCTGTCTAGGGATCAATGAAGACCGATCAGTGGATGTGCTCGAGATAGACGGGGCATCGAACCGGGGAATCGATGAGGTGAGGTCTCTCCGTGAAGGAGTCAAGTATAAACCTATCCACAGCCGGTACAAGGTCATCATTATCGATGAAGTTCACATGCTTACCCGCGAAGCCTTCAATGCCCTTCTGAAAACTCTAGAAGAGCCTCCACCTCACACGATTTTTATCTTTGCCACGACTGAATTCCATAAAGTCCCGGCAACGATCGTGTCCCGGTGCCAGCATTTTGAATTCAAGAAAATCTCTCAAAAAGACATCATCAAGCACTTGCTGGATATCACTCAGAAAGAAAAAATAGAAGTATCCTCTTATGGCTTGAATCTCATAGCGGATGCCGCGGATGGCAGCTTGAGGGACGCACAGAGCTTGCTGGATAAAGCGGTTGCTTTTTCAGGGGAAATCATCAGAGATGAAGATTTGAAAGAAGTTCTGGGAACCATCAGCCGGGAGATCCTCTTTGCTTTCTCTGGAGCGATTCTGGAAGAAAAGCCGGATGAGATTTTCAGCCTTGTGGAGAAGGTCATTGAATACGGATATGACCTCAGGTTCTTTTTTAAAGAGTTGATTCAGCATTTCAGAAACCTCCTTCTGGTTAAATCGATTCAGGATCCTCAGGATTTACTGCCTTTAAATGAGGAAGAAATAAATGATTTGAAGAAGGAAGCCGAGAAGGCATCAAGAGAAGAAATCCTCCGGTATCTCGTTGTCCTCCAACAGGGAGAGCAGGAGTTGAAATTTTCTTCCCATCCGAGAATATATTTAGAGGTTTTTCTGGTCAAGCTGAGTCATTTTAAACAAATTACTGACTTAAAAGACATCATGAAGGATATAGAGGAACTCAAAAAAGAGATGAAGGCTCCTTCAGGGAAACACATTCCCAAGAGCCCAGTGCCGAGCCCGAGTCAGGCTAGAGACATACCAGACTCTAATCGCGACATGCCAGAGTCAAAGAGCCCGGCTCCGAAGATGAACGAAGGTCTGTCAGTTCCCAGCGGAGATGACAAGGGAAAAAGGGAAAGAGAGCTGGATATGGCTCTGAAAGACCCTTCAGTTAAATCCTTCATGAATACTTTCAAGGCCCGGGTGCTATCTGTCAAACCCATAGAAAGGACGGAGAAGAAAGAATAAAGTATCGTCTTTCTGGCTTTTTAAGGAGATAAAAAATGAAAGGTGTGGCGAATTTGCAAAAAATGCTCAAAGCCGCCAAAGAAATGCAGGAGAAACTCCAGAAAGAATTGGCAGAGATGAAAGTGGAGGGATCGAGCGGAGGTGGCATGGTGACGGTTACTCTTGATGGTCAGAAGAATCTGATTTCCATCCGTATCGATCCTGAAGTTGTGAATAAAGATGATGTCGAAATGCTCCAGGATCTGATAGTGGCTGCGTTCAATGATGCGGGAACCAAGGTTGATGAAGAGATTTCCCAGAAAATGGGGAGTCTTGGATTAGGTGGTAAGATTCCAGGTCTTTTTTGATGCTCGAACAAACTCATCCTCTGAATCGTCTCATCGAAGAACTGAGAAAAATTCCTGGCATCGGAGCCAAAACCGCGCAGAGAATTGCCTTTTATCTGACAACCCTTCCCCAGGAAGAAGTCGAAGGATTATCCGCCGCGATCAAAGAAGCCAAGCAGAACACATTTTACTGTTCGGTGTGCAACAGCATGACTCATGTGGACCCCTGTCAGTATTGCTCTGATAAGAATCGGAGTGATGATGTTTTGTGTATCGTCGAGGAGCCGTTCAACATTTCCTCAATAGAGAAAACCGGGATTTACAGCGGAAGATACCATGTCCTTCTCGGAACCCTTTCCCCTTTAAAGGGAGTCGGGCCCGATGAGCTTAAAACAGAGAAGCTGGTGAAGAGAATAAAAAAAGGAGGTTTCAAAGAGATAATAATCGCCACTAATCCCACAGTGGAAGGGG
>JASFPJ010000250.1:0-5382 GCA_050116035.1 Candidatus Aminicenantota bacterium
TATTATACTTTTATCCTCTGTATTATTAATAAAAGTGTTACTTAATTACTGAGTATAAACACCTGTCCCCTTTTTTATCGTTTAAAACTTTAAGACAATATCGTCCGCTGTGTTAAAGACTTTATCCTTCCCCGCTGAAACTATGCGAAAATCCTCTTCTGAAATCCTCTCGTACCTTAACGTTGTGCCCCAGGCATCTGCGGTTTCCTCGAGTTCACCATGAAAAAGCTGGAACTCTCTCAGGTTATTCGGCGTTCGTCCCTCTTGAGCGACAAAAGAAAGCATCGCCCTTGCCAGGGAATTCATGTTCGCCTTTGTCACTTCTTGTTCTGTGGGATTAAGTATTTTCACCGCATCCAACACCTTATCTTTTCCCCCTTTAGTCCACCAGCCAAAATAGACGATTGCCACGGCCACGATCAAAAGGGCCAAGAATACTTTTTTTTTCATTACTTCATGCCCCCCGAATAAAAAAAATCCTCCCAATTTTATTTTAAGGTTTTGGAGGACTGCTCCCTTCTCTTACTTTTCAAACACGATTTTTCCGTCAACGATTGTGTACATGACTTCCACATCCAGCAGCTCCGCTTCCGGAATCTTGATCAGGTTCCGGTCGAAGACTGTGATATCGGCAAGTTTTCCAGCCTCTAAAGAACCCCGAATATCATCCTCGAAAGCGGCATAGGCATTATTGATAGTGAATGCTTTGATGGCTTCTTCCACAGAGATTTTCTGCTCGGGAAACCAGCCTTCTTCCGGTGTCCCCTTCAAAGTCTTCCTCGCGACAGCGGCGTAAATCAGGTATTTGGGATCCATATGATAGAGGGCAGCGCTCGTTCCCGGCCAATCCGAACCAAAGCTCAGCATGGCCCCGTTATCGAGCAGCGATTTGAACGCGTAGGCGCCTTTGCACCGTTCATGCCCGATTCTCTCCTCCATCCAGCGCATATCGTCCGAGATATGGTACGGATTGACTTCAGCAATGACGTTCAGCGCTTTGAATCTGGGAAAGTCCTCAGGCCTGATGACCTGGGCATGGATGACCCGGAAACCTTTCAAATCAACTCCTTCATCTTTTAACCTTTCATAAAGGTCGAGCATTTCAGCCACCCCTCTTGTCCCGATGGCATGGACATTCGGAACAAAACCCCCGTCCAATCCCTCTTTGATGAGGTTGTACATCTTCTCCATGTTTCCTTCTTTGAACTGGGGATGATCCGAAGTGTGACGGCGCCAGTGTCCATAATTGTCTGGCTGGTCATCATAAGGCCTGAAGAATAGCGCCCCATGGGTTCCCATGATGCCGTCGATGTAACCTTTCAACGCGCCGTACCGCAGCCAGTTATCCTTCTCTTTTGTTTTCGGATGGAGCCCCATGGTGAAACCTTGCTCTTTCAGCTCAGCTCCACGGGACAGGTCCGGCCGCAGCCAAACCCGGCAGGTCAGCTCCCCATTTTCCTGGAGTTCGATGAAGCGCTTCGTCTGGTCCGGCCTCTCGATATCATGAACCTCAACAATCCCCGCTTCCCTCAGAGCTTTGAGTGCAGCCCGGTTTTCATCCAGAAGCCTTTTATGCGATTTCGGCTTCCTTGCTTTCCTCAATCTGTCAAACGCAGGAGAGCGGGAGAATATGATTCCTGTCGGCTGGCCATCCTTTCCCATCTCCATGCCTTCAACGCTCCCTTTTTCCAGGCCGGCGGCCTTGAGTGCCGCTGTATTCGCCAGCCACTCTCTGTAATCAAAGCGGCAGATAAAACACGGATTATTCTGCGTTAAGTCATCGACCATGTACCTGTTCGGCCGCCAGGGCTCTTTCTTCTCAGACTTTTTTTCTCCGGCATCCGCCAAAGCCCACTGTTCATAGGCTCCCCAGAGACCCTCAGTTATCCATTCTCCATCATCCAGGATGTCGGCAACTCTTTTAATCTCCTTCCTCAGGCCAGTCTCATCGGACACGGTCATCAGATTCGCATCATTGATCAACGCTCCAGCCCGGTTATAATGAACATGGCCGTCGATTATTCCCGGTGTGACGAATTTCCCTCTTAAATCAATGACTCTGGTTCCTTCTCCGACATATTTTTCTGCTTGACTGTCTTTTTTACACACAGCCGTGATTTTATTCCCTGTGATGACAAGAGCACCTGCTTTGGGCATGTCAGGATTGACTGTATAAATGTCCCCATTTAGAAGCACAAGGTCAGCCGGAGGATAGGTATTCTGCGCACAGTTTGAAAAAATGAGAAGGACTGCAAAGGACAAAACGACCATAAAGCCAGAAAGTCTGAATTTAGAGTTCTTATCCATGATTCCTCCTTGAAGAAAGTCTATTTTAGTTAATTTCTAAAGTGGGATTGATTATATTCCTGAAATGCATGTCTGTCAAAAAAAAATGGGGTCGCGTCTTAACATTTAACATTTGCCATTTTTTCAATTCTTTAATGCTTCTTCACTCATGAAAATAAAAGCACAGTCTAATAAATATTCAATTCAGAAATGATGAATGTTAAGACCTGCCCCCATCAACTCTATCAATTTTGTGAAATGTTAAATGTTAAGATGCGACCCCTTCTCCCTTTTTCTTGCTTCGTTCTTCTCTCTAAATTAAAATGATAGTAAGGCATTCAAACTGGAAGAGATTTCAGGTGGAGGGACAATGAACAAGTCACCCGAACCTGAACAAGATAATAAAAAAGAGTCAGCGTACAGGGAATAGGCTCAAAATGAAAATATTCATTGCACGGCCTATCGCCACGGCAATGGTTTTCATCGCCGTATTCGTCCTTGGCGTCTACTCCTTCCTCAATATTCCCATCGAGTTCCAGCCAAAGGAAGATTTTCCACGCTTGAGCATCAGCACATACTGGAGCGGCGTCCCCCCTGAAATAATACAGACTCAGGTGACATCTCTCCTGGAAGAGATTGCCACAAGAATAAAAGGTGTGACCAAGGTTGCCTCCTCCTCTCGAATGAGCTCCTCAGCAATACGATTGGAATTTGACCCCAAAACAAACATGGAGTTTGCCATTCTAGCTCTTCGAGAGGAACTTGCCCGAATAAAGGACGAACTTCCCTATGGAGTTATGCCCCCTCAAGTCCAACCTTATGTCCCCGATGAATTCAGAGCCGAAGAATTGCTTCACTGTTCTATTTCCGGGGATTACTCCCTTCAAAAACTGAGAGAGCTCGTCAAGGATAAGATTGAGTTTGGGATTGGCTCGATTAAAGGAGTCAATCACGTTTCGGTCACAGGGGGGTCTGACCCGGAAATAAAAATCACACTGGACAAAGAAAAGATTAAAGCGTTGAACATTCATCCCCGCTGGGTCTTCACAGAGATACGAAACAGAAATCGAACATTTCCTGTGGGAAAAATACAAAGAGGAGGCCAGGAATACATCTTTAAGATTCAAAGCGCCACGAAGGGACTCAGGGAACTGGGAGAAACAGTCATCACCTACTCGGGTGAAAACCCGATAAAACTTAAGGACGTGGCTCAAATTGTTCCCTCTTATGGAGATATTCTCAACATTAACCGGATAAACGGCCAGCCGACAATATCAATGAGAGTCTTGAAAGAGCCCGGCACGAGCACTTTAAAAGTGGCCAACGCCGTTAAAAAGAAGCTGGAAGAGATTAAAAAAGACTTTCCGCCAGACCTGATATTCAGGACTGAAAATGATGAGAGCGAAAAAATCCAAAAAAATCTTCGACATCTTTATTGGCTGGTGGGAATCATCCTGGTCGTTATTTTTATTCTGGTCTTCCTCATCCTGAGAAATTTTAAGCCCTCCCTCCTCATCCTCTCTTCCATCGCATTTTCCGTCTTGATCACTTTCAACCTCGTCTATTTCATGAAAATCTCTATGAATATGCTGACACTGGGTGGTCTGGCTTTGGGCTTTGGGCTTTTTGTGGACAACTCTATTGTCGTTTTCGAGAATGTCCTGCGCTACAGAGAGCAAGGGGCATCTCCCGTGGAAGCCGCCATCAAAGGCTCAAAGGAAGTGTTCCTTCCTGTTCTGGCCGCTACTTTAACCACTATGAGCGTCTTTTTTTCCTTTGCCTATTTTCAGGGACGAATGAAGATTTATTACTTGCCTTTAGCCATAGTGATTGCTTCAGCACTGGCGGCCTCTTTACTGGTGTCTTTTTCCCTGATCCCGGCTCTGAGTCCTTCTTTGGTCAGGAGGAGCTGGAAGGAGAGAAAAGAGCGATTTCGAGGCGCCTACGAGAATTTATTGCGAATCCTTCTCCGCTATCCTGTCGTGGTTCTTTTGGTGATCCTCGCGGCATTCTACGGGAGTTACAAATGGTTCAGAACAGAAGTGACAATAGGCGAATGGTGGGGATGGCGGGATCAGGAGATACTCTCTGTCAGAATCGGTATGCCGCCTGGGACGCCTATCGAAACAACAGATGAAGTCATCAGAAAATTCGAGAACAAGGTTTTAGAGAAGCCGTACGAGAAAAAAATGGAGACAAGGATAAGGGCTGAACCCGAAGGGGCAACCATTTCGATAACATTCCCTCCTCACATTGAATTCTCTTACCGGCCTTATGCTCTCAAGGAAGAACTGATCCAGATTGCCACAAATTTTGCAGGAATAGACGTGGGTGTCCGCGGATATGATCCCCAGACCAGTTATTATACATACGCGAGTACTGGAACCTGGTATGACTCACAAATTATATTCTACGGATATAACCTGAAAAAATTAAAGGAGATCACCTTTTCACTCGAACGGACACTGAAACGAAATCCTCGAATCAGAGAAGTCAGGATTCTATCCAGCCGGTGGGGATGGAGAGTCGATACATTCGAATACATACTGAAAATTGATAAGGACGCTATAGGAAAGTATGACCTTACTCTCCCCTACCTCTATTACCAGATTCTTCCTCTCATTTACGGAAGAGTCCAAAGACTGCCGATTAAAATCAGCGGAAGAGAGATGCAGATTTCCATGAAATATCCTGATGCGGATAAGATAGACCTGAAAAGACTCCAGGATGCCCTTATCAGAACGCCTGGTGGAAAATATATGAGGCTGCACGAAATATCGACATTAGAGGAGAGACCTGTTGTCGGCTCCATAGACAGAGAAAACCAGCAGTTCATGCAGATAATCGAGTGGGAATTCAGAGGACCCAGGAAAGCCGGAGAAAAATACAGAGATGCTGTTTTTTCAAGGTTGGATCTGCCCCCCGGCTTCTCAGCCACATTGGAGCGACCCTGGCGCATAACGGAGGAAGAGGAAAGACAGGTCCTGTTCGCCATCATCTTTTCCCTCATCATCATCTACATGATTCTCTCTTCCCTTTATGAATCCTTCATCCATCCTTTTTTCATTCTTCTGGCTGTTCCTCTGGCTCTGGTAG
>JASFPJ010000251.1:0-5334 GCA_050116035.1 Candidatus Aminicenantota bacterium
CAGACCGCGCGGCCTTTTCCCCTTTCCCCTGGGGATAACTCGTTCTCCTCCAGAAGGTTATACAACTTTTTCATGCGCGGTCCATCATTCCAGACTATGCTGAATCTTTTATGAGAAGAAAAATACCTCTTGACTTCCTCGAACTGTTTCGCATCCGCCGCATCCAGACACAGCACAATCTCATTGATATAATTCACTTTTTTAAGTTCATTCATGATATTGGGAAGAGCTCCGCTCGCATACTCCCTGTAAAGAGACGGCAGGACAAGGCCGATGGGTCTTGTCTTCGAAAAGACTTTCAATTCCCCTTCTATTTTTTTCAGGCTTGGTTTTCCCAATTTATGGAATGTCGTGATTACGCCGTTCTGGAAAAAGTCTGACATTTCTTCCTCCTTAAAAAGGGGCACTAAACCGTTGAAATGAGGTATCGGGTTGATTCGCGCTTGGATATAGAATATAGAAACAAAATTTTTATGTCAATCACTTGATTTTCATTTAAATCTCGTTGTATTAATTAAAGTTAACTGAAATTCAAATTTTTATATTGAAGAATGGAACGAATGGAAACTGGTTCAAGCACCCAAAGCTTTACCAGGGTGAGAAAGTCTGCTCCCTTATTCTATTCTGGAATTTCCGAGGATGCTTATCAATCCACCCAGATGAGGTGACCAGACTGTGATGAATAAAAAAACAATCCTGACTCCCAAAGCCTACAAAAGAATGGGGGAAATCAAAAAAGCGGATATCCTTGTCGGCATCCCCAGCTACAACAACGAAAACACCATCGGTCATGTCATAAAGGCTGTCCGTCTCGGACTGACGAAATACTTCCCTAAATATAAAAGTGTTATCATCAACTCTGACTGTGGCTCCACAGATAAAACCCGAAAAATCATCAAACAAGATTTAAACGATTACAAAGAACTGGAAACAATACTGATCGCCCACGAAATGCACCCCTATATGCGAAGCCTGCACACCCCCATATCTGAAATGGTGACCACATTCAGAGGCACTCCAGGCAAGGGCAAAGCGTTCCGAAGGATTTTTGAAATTGCCCACAAGCTGGGAGTCAAAGCAGTTGTCGTTGTCGACTCTGACCTCCGTTCCATAACTCCTGAATGGATTCAACTTCTGGCAGCCCCCATTGTCTTCAAGGATTTCGATTATGTTGCTCCCCTCTATGCACGCCACAAGTATGACGGGACAATCACAAATTCCCTGATCTATCCTTTAACCCGAGCTCTTTACGGGAAGAAGATCCGCCAGCCCATAGGAGGAGAGTTCGGGTTTTCAGCCAGGATTCTCAACGAATACATGAAAAAAGATATATGGGATACAGATGTCGCGTATTATGGCATAGACATCTGGATGACTTCTGTTGCTCTGGCCAACAGCTTTAAAGTCTGTCAATCTTTCCTGGGCGCAAAAATCCATAATCCTAAAAATATCGCCACACTCACTCCGATGTTCAAACAGGTCATCGGGACGATCTTTTCTCTTATAGAGGAGACTCGTGATAAATGGAGGGGAACAAAAGGAAGCAAGGACCTTCCCACTTTCGGATTCCAGGCCAGAGTCATTCCTGAAGAAGTCCCTCAGGATTTCAATGACCTCTTCAAACGTTTTCAGAAGGGAGTCGAAAAAAGAAAAGCCGTCTGGAAAGAAATAATGAAGACAGAAAACTATAAAGCTCTTGAAAAAGTGACTGCCCAGGCTAAAAAAGGATACTCCTTTCCTCTCGAGCTCTGGGCGAAAATCATCTATGACTACATCATCTTCTATCACAGGTTCAAGAACGTTTTCATGGAAATGAGCCTCCCGTCAATCCTCGAATCAATGATCCCTCTCTATTTCGGGTTCACCTCCTCATTTGTGCTTAAAACAAAGAATATGAGCAATCAAGAGGCAGAAAAAGAGATCGAAAATATCTGTCTCGAGTTCGAAAGGTTCAAACCCTATCTGGTCAAAAACTGGGATAAGAGAGATTGAATTCCCCTAAGGATGATTGAATGATGGACGACAAAACTCTTTTCGACAGCGTCATCAAAGTTCCTGAAGAAGGCATCCCCTCAGCAAAGGGTGAAGTCCTTGTCCTTAACGGCATCCTTCCTGAGAAAGAGCGGAAGATAGACAAAATATTGATCCCGGAGCAATACATCAAAGAAAGGACCAAGGCTCTGGCTCGCAAAATCAGTAAAGACTATGAAACGGCCAAAGAAATAACTCTGGTGACAATCCTCAAGGGAGCTTTTGTGTTCGCCTCGGACCTGGGAAGGGAGATGTACAACGTTTCCGGATTGAAGGGTCCAGAGATCAAGTTCGATTTCATCAAGGCCGTGACCTACGGCAAAGAAATCAAACAAACTCAAGAATCACAGAGAAGGGTAAGAATCGAACTCAAGCCCATGGACTTGAGAGGAAAAGATGTTCTGTTGATCGAAGATATCATTGACCAGGGTTTCACGCTCTATGAGATCAAGAAGAACCTCCTGGAAAAAGAAAACCTGAATTCACTGAGAGTCTGTGCTCTGCTCAATAAAGTCTTAAAAAATCCATCAGCAGAAGTCAGAGAAATAAAGGAAAAATTAGTGCTCGATTACCTCGGATTCGAGATCCCCGATCGATGGATCGCCGGCTACGGGATTGATGCTGGAGGAGATTTCAGGCATCTTCCCTTTATTATCGCCGTAAAAGAGAAATACTATCTGAACAAAAACAATGGGGCATGAAAACCGGATAAGCCATGCATGATACTATTCTCACACAGGGGAATATCATCGATGTCCGTTCCCGCAGGATTTATGAAAGCGATGTGTGTATTAAGGACGGCATAATCACCAGAATCGAACCTTCATGCAGTGAAAACGCGAAACAGGTCATCGATGTCTCCGGAAAATTCATTTCTCCTGGATTTATCGACAGCCATCTCCATATCGAAAGCAGCATGCTCAGCCCCTTGGAGTTTTCCAAAGAGGCTGTAAAGCACGGCACCACTTCTCTCTTTGTGGACCCGCACGAGATCGCTAATGTCTGCGGGAGAAAGGGAATCGATTTGTTTTTGAAGCAAGCGGAAATCGTGCCTCTGGATATCTATGTGGGAATTCCTTCCTGTGTGCCTGCCACTGAGCTTGAAGACTCGGGTGCCTCCATAACTCTTCAAGATATCAAAGAGCTGATTCCAGATAGACGAATCTTCGGTTTAGCCGAAATGATGAACTTTCCCGGTATTATCCATGACATTGGGGATGCGAGAGAGAAGGTTGATCTCGCGTATAATGCAGGGAAAATCGTGGATGGACATTGTCCCGGTTTAACTGGCCCAGATTTGATGACCTACATCACAAACGGCAAAAACGATAACACCGTAAGGATTATGTCTGACCACGAATCAATTCATCTGGATGAAGTCATAGAGAAGAACAGAGCAGGGATGACTATCGCATTGAGATACGGCAGTGCGACCAAAGACCTGGAAAGACTCCTGCCCGGACTCCTCGAGGCTCAGGTGGACCTGGAAAGATTCATGCTCTGCTCTGACGACTTAGATCCCATTGACCTTCTCGAAAACGGCCACGTAGACAGGATCATCAAAAAAACAAGAGGCATCATCCTGGAGAACACAAACCTCGATCTTGAACAGGCCGTTATCCTGGCTATTGCGCTGGCCACAATAAACCCATCAAGATATTTTTCAAGATTCCTGAAACTGTATGAATACCCAGAAACCGGCGAGATAGCCGAGGGGAAAAAGGCCAATCTGGTAGTCCTTGAAACACTGGA
This sequence comes from Candidatus Aminicenantota bacterium, assembly GCA_050116035.1. Classification (GTDB taxonomy): domain Bacteria; phylum Acidobacteriota; class Aminicenantia; order Aminicenantales; family Aminicenantaceae; genus SOIA01. The sequence continues at coordinate 3,784 of JASFPJ010000251.1, forward strand.
AGACCTGGATGTCACCACAGTCATCCACGACGGCAGATTAGTCATATCCGATAAGGAATACATCGGACAACAACCCGACTTTGACTACTCTGAATTCTTGGGACAGATCAATACAGGAAAGAAGTTTCAGTCAGATGATTTCAAAATCACTCCTTCTGAAGGGCCAACAAGCCTGGACGTGAAAGTCATCGAGGTCATCGAAGATAGTCTGGTAACCGAACTCAACTTAATGCCCTTTGCTGTCACTCGCGGAGAGCTTCAATCCGATCCTGGAAAAGATGTAGTTAAGATTGCCGTTATCGAAAGACACAGAGGGATAGGCTCTTTTTCCCTGGGCTTTGTCAAGGGCTTAGGCATAAAAAAGGGTGCGATTGCCTCGACCGTTGCTCACGACAGTCATAATCTCATCGTCGCCGGGAGTAACAACGAATCCATGGCCAGAGCCGCGAATCTCCTGAGTGAAAAAGGTGGAGGGATGGCTGTAGTCGCAGACAGGATTGATTATTTTCCCTTAGAAATAGCTGGCTTGATGTCAACATCGAAGATTGAAAAAGTTGTCAATGGCTACACAAACATAAAAAAGGCGGCTAAGAGGCTTGGCTCCCCGCTCGAAAATGCATTCATGACGTTGTCTTTCCTCGCCCTGCCTGTCATCCCGAAGCTGAAAATCACCAACAGAGGGTTGGTTGATGTGGATAAGTTTCAATTTGTGGATTTGTATTAATAAAATGGGGACGTTCCCCAAGGTACCACCTTAGCTCATCAAAAAAAGGATTACTTCTAAACAATTGATATTTTCCATCTCTTTGATTCTACTTTTGTTTACTCTCCTTCCCAGAGCGATTTAATAGAATGTAGTACTAATGAACTAATGAAATAATTGGTCTAAGGTGGTACCTTGGGGAACGTCCCCTTATTTTTTGTAGAGAGTCAGACCGTGGCCCAGCGGATAAAGCCCTGGGAGGGAAACTGGGAGTCTACCCGTTATGTCAATTTCGCCAAAGAGAGCTTTGGCTGCCGCCTTTTGTGCCGGATCAGCCCATCTGTACGCACACATATAGCCATCGACTTCAGGAAAATGGCGTAAAAAATAAGGACTTCCAAAGGAAATCACGATAACAGGAGTGGAGCTCTCTGCGGCCTCCTGAATGAGCTGGATATGTTTCTCATTCAGACCGACACTTCCTTTCCAGGCACGAAGAGAGGAAAAAAGCGCAAAGACAAGAACATCCGCTTCACGGGCATTTTCCATTCCTTCCACTAAGAATTCCTCCCCTGTGAAGGCATCCGCGTAAAAAGTGATGGCCTCCGGACTTCGTTCAAGGACTTCTCTGATAAAAGTTCTACCGGCAAAATAGCCTCCCGGATCACTGCTCAGAGAAAAAACAGCGATGTTTTTATCCTCTCCCGATAAAGGAAAAACGGATCCATTATTCTTGACCAGAGTGAGCGAATCCTCGAATACTCCATCCGCTTTCATAAGATTTTCTTTTGTGGCCACTCTCTCATCCAGAATTTCAGTATCCACTAGCTTTTTCCTGTGAAGGCCCA
>JASFPJ010000252.1:0-5316 GCA_050116035.1 Candidatus Aminicenantota bacterium
CGAAGGCCTTGACGAACAAGAATTAAGGTTCAAACTTGAGGCGGTTACGAAGCTCATCCCCTATGTCAAGCTGGTGTTATCAGAGAAGCTAAGAGTGCCTGAGAGGACGGAGGAAGAGTACACCAAATTTTTCACCAGTGAAGAATTTAACAGGCTGTTTGATGAATCAATCGGTGACAAATTGGCTCTGTACCCACGTGTTTCAGTGAGAGATCGGGATACTCAAAAAGAGGCCGTGGATAGCGTAAAGATCGACAAGATCATAAACAAACACAAGGGCGAAGCCCGTTCACTGATTCAAGTGTTGCTGGCGATTCAACAGGAAAACCATTGGATCTCCCATGAAGCATTGGAAAAAGTCAGTCAGAAACTGGACGTGCCGTTGAGCCGGATCATGCAGATAGTGACCTTTCATGAAACCTTCAGCTTGAATCCAGAGGGAAGTGATAAGTAAGGGAAGATCATGCTGAGAATAAATTCAGCCGCAGAATTGGAAAAACAAAGGAAGGGGATCCTGTCCAAAAAAGATCCCGATAAGCCCAGTATCGCCATATGTGCGGGGATGGACTGTCTTGTCCGAGATAACGGCAGGATTATCGCCGCCTTTGAAGAAGAGATCGATAAAAAGGATTTAAAAACTAAAGTCGACTTGAGAGCGACCGGATGCCACGGGCTTTGTGAAAAAGGGCCTCTAGTCGTTATCTATCCGGAAGAGATCTGCTATGTGGAGGTAACGCCGAAGGATGTCCCGGAGATTATCTCTCAGACCGTTCTGCGGAAGAAAGTGATCGACCGCCTCGTTTATACTGACCCGGATACCGGCGAAAAAGCCACCCATCAGTCTGAAATACCTTTTTACAAGAACCAGATGCGGCACCTTATGGGAAACAGCACCAAGATCGATCCCCAAAGCATCGATGACTATTTGGCTGTTGGCGGGTACTCTGCTTTATCCAAAGCACTTTTCCAGATGAGCCCTGAAGAAGTTCTGGAAGAAATCAAAAAAGCCGAGTTGCGCGGCCGGGGCGGCGGCGGATTCCCTGCCGGCCGGAAGTGGGAAACCGCCCGTAATGCCCCCGGGAAAGAAAAGTACGTTATCGTCAATGCTCATGAAGGGGAGCTGGGAGCGTTCATGGATAGAGCCATCCTTTCGGGAAATCCGCATAGCGTGCTGGAAGGCTTGATCATCGGCGCCTTTGCGATCGGCTCACATCAAGGATTTATCTACGCCCGTCATGACGCGCCTCGAATGAAGAACAATATCTACATGGCCGTGGCTCAGGCGGAGGAATACGGGCTTTTGGGTGAAAATATCCTTGGCTCAGGCTTCGACTTCCATGTCGAGGTGCATCTGGATATCGGGATATTCGTTTCCGGTGAGTCCAGCGCATTGATGAGGTCGATAGAAGGGAATCCCCCGGAGCCCAGGCCCAAATACATTCGCACTTCGGTCAAAGGTATTTGGGAAAAGCCGAGCGTCCTGAACAATGTCGAAACCTGGGCGAATGTGCCCTTGATAATCGATAAAGGATCCGATTGGTATACCTCTACCGGGACAGAGCGAAGCAAGGGGACTAAACTAGTATCCTTGTCCGGCAATATCGTGAATGCAGGAGTCGCGGAAGTGCCTTTCGGGACCACCGTCAGAGAGATCGTCTACAACATCGGGGGTGGAATCCCAAACGGAAAGAAACTCAAAGCGGTTCATTTCGGAGGCCCTATGGGAGGTTCCATTCCCGAGAGTCTCCTCGACACTCCTTTGGATTTTGATGAGCTGGCCAAACTGGGAGCTCCGATCGGTGCAGGCAGCATGCTAATGTTGGATGAAGATACCAGTATGGTCGATGTAGCCCGGTATTTTCTCGATTTTCTCTCTAATGAGTCGTGCGGCAAATGCGTCCCCTGCCGGGAAGGCATCAGGCAGATGCTCAAGATTCTGACTAATATTAGGGATGGGAAGGGAAAAGAGGGGGACATCAAGCTTTTAGAGGAGATAGCCGAGGTCACAGGAGCGGCCTCTCTGTGCGCCTTAGGGAAAACGGCCGCTGATCCGCTTCTGAGCACGCTGCGCTACTTCAGAGATGAGTATGAGACCAACATCGCAAAGGTGGAACGCCCGGCAGAAAAGCGAGAATGATAATGGGAAAGCAAAAAAAGAGGAGTGAAATCATCATTCAGATAGATGGGAAAAAAGTGAAAGCATCGGAAGGGATGACCATACTGGAGGCCGCCCAAAAAGCAGATATATTTATCCCCACGCTCTGTCACCACGAGAAATTGGAACCTCATGGTTTATGTCGCATTTGCACAATCGAAGTCGAAGTCCGCGGCTGGACAAGCCTCGTTGCGGCCTGCCTTTACCCGGTAGAACAGGATCTGGTCGTCAAAACCAGGTCTGAGAAGGTCGATAAAATTCGAAAAATGATTTTGGAGTTTCTACTGGCTCATGCTCCGAATTCACCCCATTTACTGGAAATGGCTCAAGAATATGGAGCAGACAAAGACCGTTTTGAAAAGGAGTCCTCATTCTGCATTCTGTGTGGTCTGTGTGTGAGATACTGCGACGAGGTCAAGAAAAAAAATGCGGTGGGATTTGTGGAGTGTGGAGCCAGGCGGGAGATACGATTCATTCCGGAAATAGCCGCCACTGAGTGCATCAACTGCAAAGAATGTTTCGAGCTCTGCCCGACATCGTTTCTCCAGGCAGCGTTTGTTTTAACCGAATCCCTTGCGTCTTCCATAGATTCCTCCCAAACCGCAACAACGAAATAAGAGAGTTTGCCATCACGGGCGGCATCGCTTACCTCGAGCTGACCTTTGAAGCCGAACGGCCGCGTCCTCCCCAAGTCATTCAACAGGAACTGTTGATGGCGGCAGAGGAGCAGGGGGAATATTTCTGAGTGACTCTGTAGCTGTTCTATATTTATTCTAGACCCCAGTCTAACTTAAACTTTTTGGTTTGGAGGTTATGGTTGAATTGTGCCACTTGTTGAGTCTTCGCCTTGTCATCTCGGGTGTGGAAATCTCATTTCAAGGTATCAGCGGGTGGATATTGGGGAAAATTATGAGAGATTGGATGCAAGTCCAAAAAGGAAATTCTTATCTTATGGAGAACCGTCCCCTTTATACACTTTTCATTCATACCGCAGAGAATCAGCTGGATTTGCCCGGGCTGCCCGGATAGATTGAAATCCCACTGTGGCTAAGGCAATGAGTAAGGCCGCAATTCCTGCGCCTATAAACACAAGCCAGTTGACTCCGACTCTGTAAGGAAAGTTCTTTAGCCATTCGTGCATAGTATAATAGGCTGCAGGCCAGGCAAAGAGATTCGCAACGCCGACCAGTTTCACGAAATCTCTCGTTAAATGAAGAGTGATGTTGGGTACTGAAGCTCCGACAACTCTGCGGATTCCGATCTCTTTGGTCCTCTGCTTGGTCGTATAGCTGGAGAGTCCATAAAGTCCCAGACAGGCGATAAAAATTCCGATCATAGCCAAATACAAAATCACTCGTCCGGCCTTCTGTTCTTCCAGGTACATTTGCTCGAAATTCTCATCCAAAAAACTGTATTCAAATATTCTGCTGGGAAATATGTTCTCATATTCTTTTTCAATGGAAGCAAGAGTTCCAGGAACATCCTGCGTGGAGATCTTTAAGGAAAGCCGATTTCCGGAATAGTCTCTGGGAAGAAGTCTCAGCATGATCGGTCCGATCGTATGATGAAGCGAGAGAAAATGATAATCCTTGATAATTCCCACTACCGTGGCACCTCCCCATGTTCGGGACCGGTAATCTACGTTGTACCGAAGCCTTTTTCCGATAGGCGCATCCCATCCGATTCTCTGTGCGGCGCTCTCATTGAGAATAACTGCATTCTCTTTCCATCCTCTCATGTTCGTCGTGAAGGCTCTTCCTTCCAGAATCGTCATTTCATAGGCAGGAATGAAGTATTCATCGATGTAATTGACATTCATCTTCATGTATTCTTCGGGACCGGCTCCTTCCCATGTGATGTAGCACCAGTTCGTAGAGGAGTGGGGCAGGTAGTCATGCAGGGCCGCTTTCTTGATGTTTTGATTTTTCAGGAGTTCGGTTCGGAGAGTCTCAACACTTTGAGACGTCCCCCCAGCGGGGATGACAAGCATTTGTTCGCTGTTATAACCCAAGTCTTTGTTCAAGAGATAGTTATTCTGCTGCAGGATGATTATCGTTCCGATGATCAATCCGATCGAGATCGAAAACTGGAAAACGACCAGGAATTTTCTGAGCAGAGTATTCCGTGCTCCTGAAGACACATTGCCTCTTAAAACCTGAACAGGGCGGAAAGAAGACAGGACAAATGCCGGATAAAATCCGGAAAGAATACTGACAAAAATGATCAAAATGACAAGCCCTAAAGTGAAAAGCCAGTTATTGACAAGACCCAGGGACAGCTGCCGGTTGACTATCTGATTGAATTCCGGCAGGAGGGTCAGTGCGAGAAGAAGAGCCAGAACCATAGCTAATGTCACGGTGAGTAAAGATTCTCCGAGAAACTGCTTGATCAGCGATGTTCTTTGGGCTCCGACCACTTTACGCAGTCCGACCTCTCGGGCTCTATCAGCGCCGCGGGCTGTTTCCAAATTCATGAAATTGATGCAGCCTATCAAAAGGACAAAGATCGATATGGCCGCAAATATGGTGAGATTTTTAATGCTTCCGACAACTGCGAATTCGAATCTCACATCCGCATGAAGGTGAATTCTTGCAAGAGGCCGGAGATAGAGCTCGTTTCTGCTTCTTTCTCCCTGGTACTTCTTCAGGAAAAAGCGGATCTTTTCATTTGTTTCTTGAAAGGGCTGTCCCGGATTCAGCAGTACATAGACAGGCACCCAGTTGTCGCCCCATCTGGAAAAAACGTCTTCTCCATAAATGGCGGGATAGCTGGAAACCGAGATGAGGCCGTTAAACTGAATATGAGAATTTTTCGGAATATCCGCGATCACTCCGGTGACTCTGAAATCATGCCTGTTATTCACCCGGATCACATGATCTAGAGGATCTTCGGAGCCAAAAATGCGCTCGGCCTCGGTCTCGGTAATGACCAAGGAATAGGGTTCTTCGAGTGCGGTGTTGACGTCTCCTTGAACCATCGGAAAGGAAAACATCTTCAAGAATGTGTTATCCACAGCAAATGCTTTTTCTATTTCGAGCTTCCTGTTGTCAGGAGTCGTGATAAGCGGATTTCCCCAGTTTACGAATCTGGTTACAGCTTCGAAATCAGGGATGTCAGCCTCAAGAGTTGGAGAAAGGGCTGTCGGACAGCCTGCTGTGGGC
>JASFPJ010000253.1:0-5310 GCA_050116035.1 Candidatus Aminicenantota bacterium
TAAAACACTTACTTTTGAAGAGCGTCGGATAATCACTGAATACATCCGAAAATGTAAAGATTGAAAAAAAGCGTTCATGTCTGCCAGAAGAATCAGAGTGAAATAGAGAAATGAAGATTCGAGTGAAAATATTAGCTCCTTTAATACTACTAGTGTTGGCAGGAGGGATTTCAACAAATTTCACACTCTTGGGTTCGGTCTCGGAACAGGAAGACCTGAATGTCCTGCTCATCACCATCGATACGATTCGGCCGGATAGGCTCAGTTGTTACAGCACAAAATATTTAAAGACTCCTCGAATAGAAGCACTGGCTGAGAGCGGTGTTGTGTTTGACAGGGCCTTTGCCCTTAATCCATCGACTCTTCCTTCCCACGCCAATGTGTTGTTGGGGACCACTCCTCTCTTTCACGGTGTGCATGACAACGGCAAGTTTAAAGTGAGTGAAGGATTTCTCACTCTAGCTGAGTATTTGAAAGAGAGCGGGTATTCCACCGGAGCGTTCATCGGAGCCTTTCCTCTCGATTCCCGTTTCGGTCTCTCTCAAGGATTTGATGTGTATGATGAATCCTATTCCCTTCCAGGCAAATTTACGCTGCCGGAAAGAAGAGCAGAGGACGTGATTCAAGCGGCATTCGCATGGTTAGAGAGGCAAAATTCCAAGTGGTTTTCCTGGATTCATCTCTGGGACCCTCATACCATGTATTTTCCCCCTGAACCCTTCAGAACCAAGTTCAAAGATGACCTGTACTCGGGAGAAGTGGCTTATGTGGATTCTGAATTGGGGAAGTTGTTTGATTTTCTGGAAGAAGAGGGTTTTTTAGAAAACACTCTTGTCGTTCTAACCGGTGACCATGGAGAATCGCTGGGCGAACACGGAGAACTGACTCACAACTATTTCGCCTACAACAGCACGCTCTGGGCGCCTTTGATCATCGCCGGACCTGGAATTGAATCCAGACGGATTGCTGAATATGTCTGCCATGTGGATATATTTCCCACAGTCTGCGACATTCTGGAGATGGAAAAACCTCCTTTTCTTCAAGGAGTCTCTCTCCTGCCTTTAATGGAAGGGAAGAAGATCGGAGAAAGAATCATTTATTTTGAATCCCTGGATCCGTATTACAACATGGGATTGGCGCCTCTTCGGGGATTCATTGAAAAGGAGGGAAAGTTTTTCGACTCTCCTCTGCCCGAATTTTATGACCTGGAGAATGATTTTAACGAAGACAAAAATATCATCGAAAGAATCGACCGAGGAACGTACAAAAAAAAGCTGGAAGAACTGATAAAAGACTTGTCTTCCGAGCAGGCAATTGACAGTGCTCGAAGGATGGACCAGGACACTCAAAAGAAACTGAGAAGCTTGGGGTACATTGCCTCTCCCACTGCGCAACTTAAACAGGAATACGGCACAGAGGATGATTTAAAAATATTCCTTCCTTTCCAGCAAAAATTAGACAGAGCGATCATCCTGTATGACCAGGGTAAAGAAGAAGAGAGCATCCGAGAATTAGAGGAGATCATCGAGAAGAAAAAAGATATGACTCCTGCTTATCTTTACCTTCATTCTATGTACTGGGAGAAAGGGCAAGTGGACAAAGCCTTAGCAGTCATGGTGGAGGGATTCAGGAACAATCCGGAAAATTATGAAATAGTCAAAGCCTATGGGACTATTTTGGTTGAGAAGGTTGACTTAGATAAGGGAATTGAGATTCTTCATAACGCATTGGGAATACTCGACTTTGATCCTGAAGTATTCAATAAGTTGGGATTGGCTTATATAAGGAAGGGGGAAGAGCAAAAAGCTCTTGAACATTTAAACAGAGCGCTTGAGCTGGATAACAATCATGCGGGGGTGTACGTCAATCTGGGTTCCCTCTATTTTGAGATTTTTACGAGAACAAAACGTGAAGAAGACCATGCCCAATCCATGTACAATTTTAAAAAAGCAATTGAATGCGATCCCAAGATGGCTCTCGCCTACCGGGGACTGGGTGCGGGCTATAAGGTCGCGGGACAGGTCGATGCCGCCATTTCCGTCTGGGAACAAGGCTTAAAATTAAATCCAAAAGATGATTTTATTGTGGTAAATCTCGGGTATGCCTATTTCGAGAAAGGAGACAAAACTCAAGCACTGAAATATTTTGAGAGATACCTTTCGTTAAGAGGACAGACACTCTCTCCTGAGGAGAGTAAGAGAGTAGCTGAATTCATCCGAAGATGTAAAGAATGAAAAATGGCGTTCATGGTTTGAAAGAAGAATCAGAGTGAAATAGAAAAATGAAGATTCGAGTGAAAATATTAACCCCTATAATACTTTTAGTGTTAGCAGGAGGGATTTCAACACATTTCACACTCTTGGGCTCAGCCTCAGAACAGGATAACTTGAATGTCCTTCTTATATCCATTGATACGATCAGACCGGATCGAATCAGCTGTTACAGTCCAAAATACCTGAAAACTCCCCATATAGATGCTTTAGCCAAAAAAGGTGTGCTTTTTGAGAAAGCTATCGCCCATAACCCACTGACCCTTCCTTCCCATGTGAACATCCTGGTGGGGACCACTCCTCTTCATCATGGTGTTCATGAGAATTCATTGTTCATTCTGACTGAGGATTTTCACACCCTTGCAGAATATTTGAAAGGAAAAGGATATTCCACAGGAGCCTTTATCGCTGCGTTTTCCTTGGATTCTCGTTTTGGTCTATCTCAGGGTTTTGATGTCTATGATGAGTCTTACCCCTCCAAAGCTCCCTCTGCATTCACTACTTATCAAGAAAGAAATGCCGGGAAAGTAATCCAATCCGCTCTCGACTGGCTGGAGAAGCAGAACTCTGTATGGTTTTCCTTTATTCATATATGGGATCCGCACGCTCCCTATCTTCCTCCTGAACCCTTCAATGTGAAATTCAAGAATGATCCATACTCAGGAGAAGTGGCTTATGTTGATTCTGAGCTGAGGAAGTTATTCGATTATCTAGAAAGCAACAACCTGATGGAGAACACCCTCGTTGTTTTAACCGGAGACCATGGAGAAGCCCTGGGTGACCACGGTGAAACCTCTCACGGCTATTTTGCATATAACTGTACGCTCTGGGTTCCGTTGATCATCGTGGGCCCGGGAATCAAGGCTGCGCACGTGGACGATTATGTGAGTCATATCGATATCTTTCCCACAATCTGTGATGTTCTGGGAACAGAAAAACCTGACTATCTGCAGGGAATTTCTCTCCTGCCTTTGATGAAAGGGAAGAAAATAAGGAAAAGAGCCATTTACTTTGAATCCATGTATGCGTATTACAACAGGGGATGGGCTCCTCTCCAGGGATTCATAGAAGAAAACAAGAAATTCATAGATTCTCCTTTGCCTGAATTTTATAACCTTGAAAATGACTTTGATGAGCAGAATAATCTTATCCAGAATATCGACTTAGAAGAGCAAAAAAAGAAAATGAGAAATATAATAGACAGGTTATCCTCCCTTCAAAAAATGCAGAGTCCACGAAAAGTTGACAGTGATACAATAAAAAAACTGAAAAGCTTGGGATATATTTCCTCTCGGACAACTCCATTCAAGAAGATGTACGGGCCGGAAGATGATTTGAAAATCCTGCTTCCTTTTCAGCAAAAACACGATGCATGTGTGAATTTTTATGAAAATGGCAGGGTAGCAGAAGCTGTCAAACTCTTGAATGATATCATCCAGGAGAGGAAGGATTTTACTCATGCGTACCGATTCCTCTCCAAAATATATCAATTCCAGGGATTAGGAGAGGAAGCATTGGCTGTCATAGATAACGGGTATAAAAATAATCCCGAAGATTATGGGATTATTTCTTCATACGGTTTGTTACTAGTCGGTGAAAGGAAGCCGGATAAAGGGATTGAATTTCTTCAGAAAGCTCTTGAAATCATTGATTATGATCCTGAAGTTTGGACCTATCTCGGGATTGCGTACAGTCAAAAAGGGGAGTTACAGAAAGCTCTGGAATCACATGAGAAAGCGCTTTCCCTGGATGATACCGATGCTTTGATTTACAATAATTTGGGTCTTATTCATTTCACACTTTTCAACCAGACAAAAAATATCCAGGATCATACCCGAGCATTGGAATATTACAAGAAAGCTATTACACTCGACCCTGGTTTGGCTTCTGCATACAATGGGCTGGGTGGAGTATTTAAAGTCATTGGCCAGATCGACAATGCCATATCGATGTGGGAGAAGACTCTGGAACTGGATCCAGATTATGATTTTCCAATCTACAACTTGGGAGTGGCCCATTTTGAAAAGGGAAACAAAGCCCAAGCCCTCAAGTATTTCGAGAGATACCTATTGTTGAAAGATAGAACCCTTTCTCATGAAGAGCGTCAGAAAATAATCGAATTCATCCGAAGATGTAAAGATTGAATGGAGCATTCGTGTTCACAGGATGACTCTAAGCAAAAATTGGAAAATGAGGATTCGATTGATAAAATTAATGCGCTTCCTCATTTTTCCGTTAACGGGAATTATTTTAACAGGTTTTTCACTATCAGGTTCGATTGCGAAACAGGATGACTTGAATGTTCTCCTTATCACCATAGATACGATTCGACCCGATAGGCTCAGCTGTTACAGCACAAAATATTTAAGGACTCCTCGTATTGAAGCTTTGGCTGAAAACGGCGTTGTGTTCGACAGAGCATTCGCCCATAATCCAACCACTCTTCCTTCCCATGCCAATATTTTATTAGGAACCACCCCTCTGGCTCATGGAGTGCATGACAATTCAAAGTTTAGGATCAACGAAGAGTTACTCACTCTGGCCGAATTCCTGAAGGAGAGTGGATATTCCACAGGAGCTTTCATCGGAGCATTCCCTCTTGATTCCCGTTTTGGTCTATCTCAGGGATTTGATGTCTATGATGAATCTTATTCTTCTGATTCCTCGGCCAAATTTACACTGGCCGAGAGACGTGCGGAGGAAGTTGTTCATGCGGCAATGGCTTGGTTTGAGAGGCAAAACTCCAAGTGGTTTTCCTGGATTCATCTCTGGGACCCGCATACGATGTATTCCCCGCCCGAACCCTTTAAAAGCAAGTTTGAAGATGACCTCTATTCAGGTGAAGTGGCTTATGTCGATTCTGAATTGGGGAGATTGTTCGATTTTCTGGAAGAGCGGGATTTTTTTGGGAATACTCTTATTATTTTAACAGGTGATCATGGAGAATCTTTGGGTGAGCACGGAGAACTGACTCACAGTTATTTTGCCTATAACAGCACACTCTGGGCGCCTTTGATTATTGCCGGGCCTGGAATTGATT
>JASFPJ010000254.1:0-5223 GCA_050116035.1 Candidatus Aminicenantota bacterium
TTTTTTAAGGTTTTCACTTTTCCTCTGTTTAAAGGAAATCCAGAAAATGCATTTCCAGATAAGAATTCAATCGTGATTACGGAAGAAATAGCTGAAAAGTACTTCGGGGATGAAGACCCGGTCGGGAAGATAATCACTCTAAACAGCAGGTTTGATTTTACGATAACGGGAGTGGCTGAGAATCCTCCTCGCAACTCAGACATCCGGTTTGATTTTCTTGCACCCTTTGTCCTTGTCAATGATTTCGCGGGAGGCTACGATTATTTAAATGCCTGGAATGCTTCCAACTTTCCCTCTTATGTCTTTGTCCAGCAGGGCTTTGATGCCGATGCGTTTGGAGAAAAGATGGTCCCGTTCTATAAAAAACACAGGGGAGAAACTGCTCCCGATCATCAAGTATTTTCCTTCCTGTCCTTGACAAGAAAGCACCTGGATTCAGGTATCGGGACTTATAACATTCAATACATCTATCTGTTTTCCTCCATCGCCTTTATTATCCTGCTCCTGGCCTGTGTCAATTGCATGAACTTAGCTGTGGCTCAATCCGTGAACAGGATCAGAGAGGTCGGGATACGAAAGACGATAGGAGCGAAGCGGCCCCAGCTCATCAGACAGTTCGCAGGAGAAGCGGTGTTCTTATCGATTTTCTCCCTGCCCGTTTCCATACTCATCATCGAGATATTTCTGCCATCCTTTAATGCCATTACCAATACAAAGCTCAGCATTGATTTTTTGAAAGAATGGCCGTTGCTCTTAACCTTTGTGGGGATTGCGGTAGCCGTAGGCCTGATTGCTGGGAGCTATCCTGCCTTCTATTCTTCGGCCATAGATCCTGTGAAGTCACTGAGGAAGTCTTTTGAGGCAGGGTCAAAAAGGTCGATATTCAGGAATGTACTTGTTGTCTTTCAGTTTTCAGCCTCTATCATTCTTATCGTTGGTACGATAATCGTCCATCATCAACTGAGCTACCTGAAAAATAAAGATTTAGGATTGGATAAAGATCATGTCATCAACGTGACCATCACAGACCGGGAATTGCAGAGGAATTATGAATCCCTGAAAGCACAACTCCTGCAAAACCCGAATATATTGAGTGCGACCGCAACCTCATTTTCGCCTGGTTCAGCAGGGAATAACAGTGTCTGGTGGGAAGGGAGAACAGAGGATCAGGAGCTGCAGATGCGGAATATTGCGGTGGACCAGGACTTTATGAAAACTCTCCAGGTTGAGCTGATTGAAGGCAGAACCTTCCTTCCTTCTGAGAGAAAAAAGGCCTACATCCTGAATGAATCAGCGGTCAATGTTCTGGGTTGGGACTCGGCTGTGGGCAAGCAGTTTGAGATGGAAAGAGTGGGATTTGAGAGAGGTCCAGTCGTTGGGGTGATCAAAGATTTTCACTTCAATCCAGCACAGTATAAAATCACTCCTCTGGTGCTCTATTTTGAACCGGGAGATTTCTTTTTGGTATCGGTTAGAGCCAATCCGGGTCATGTGTCAGGTGTCATTGATTTTATGAGGGATAAAATGAAGGAACTCGCTCCAGGTGCGCCGTTCGAACATTCTTTTCTGGACCAGAGGTTTGAACGCTTTTACAGGGATGAAGAGCGGCTGGGAAAGATATTCAACTCTTTTTCTTTCTTGGCCATCTTTATCGCTTGTATGGGACTTTTAGGATTGACTTCCTTTTCCATCGCCCGACGCACCAAAGAAATTGGAATCCGTAAGGTTCTGGGAGCCTCCACAGCGAATATATTGATTTTACTGACCAAAGAATTCACCAAATGGGTTATTGTGGCCAATATCTTTGCCTGCCCCATAGCCTATTGGATTATGAGCCGTTGGCTGCAGAACTTTGATAACAGAATCAGCTTTGGTGTGTGGATTTTTCTTCTGGCTGCAATATTGGCCCTGGTTATTGCCGTCTTGACGGTCAGCTTTCAGACAGTGAAAGCCGCTCTGTCTAATCCTGTTGACGCATTGCGGTATGAATAGGGTATGAAGATGTTATAAGTGTCCATCCATACGATTATTTTTTTAAGAAATTGAAAGCATACTATTAATAGAGGAGGGGTGAAATGTTTAAGAATTATCTTAAAATCGCTTTAAGAAACCTGCGCAGACATCAGTTTTTCTCCCTTGTCAATGTGATGGGGCTTGCGGTGGGTATGGGCTGTTTTTTCCTGATCATGGCCTTGATACAGAACCAGTTCAGCTATGAAAATTTCCATGAAAAGCGCGATCAAATCTACAGACTGATGAGAGTTGAGAAAATCAGGGGGAACACAGAAACGCAGACAGGAATTCCGGCTCCCTTAGCTCCGGAGATCAAGAATGAATTTCCTGGGATCATTGATACTGTCCGTACAGCAAAGACAGGGTCTGTGGCTGTGAATTATGGCCAGAGAAGCTTTGTTGAAAGAAGTGTTTTATTGGCGGATCCCTCTTTTTTCAAGGTGTTCACTTTCCCTCTAGTCAAGGGTAGTCCGAAGACTGCGTTGGAAGATAAGTATTCTGTGGTCCTGACTGAAGATACCGCAAAGAAGTATTTTGGCGATGAAGACCCCATAGGAAGGGTGTTGCACTATGATAACAGGATAGACTTAAAAGTCACCGCTGTTGCCAGGAATATGCCTCGAAACACAGACTTTAAGTTTGACCTCTTGGTATCATTTGAGCTGATCAATGAGGTCATGGGATGGAATTGCCTGGACAGCTGGGGAGCTTTCAACTGGGGAGCATACGTTCTGGTCCGGAACGATTTTGCGGTCCCTGAATTCCCCGATAGATCCATCGAGTTTTGCCGAAGGATCAGACCGGATGATACTCCTGATTTTCAGCTGCTGCATTCGTTATTCCTTAAGCCCATAACGGAAACTCATCTCCCGTCCCGCGCCATGGTGTTTATTTATGTCCTCTCGGTGATCGCTATCATCATATTGCTTCTGGCCTGCATAAATTTCATGAATCTTTCTGTTGCCCAGTCCGCAGCCAGAGCAAGAGAAGTGGGCATGAGAAAGGTGATCGGAGCCGCCCGGTTCCAGCTCATCAGACAGTTCTTGGGAGAATCCATACTCCTGTCTTTAATCGCCCTTCCTCTGGCGCTGTGTCTGGTTGAGCTTTTGATCCCTGTCTATAATAGACTTTTGAACATAGATTTCAGTATCGATTATGTTCAAAATTTACCGTTCATAGTTGGGATTTTTGGGGTCACGATACTGGTAGGCATTATCTCAGGCAGCTATCCGGCTTTCTATGCTTCAGCCATCCGCCCCATCGAATCCTTGAAAGAGGCCTTTTTATCCGGCCGGAAGAGTTCTCTCATCAAGAAAATATTGGTGGTTTCTCAATTTTCAGTTTCCATCATCCTCATCATCAGCACCATCGTGATTTACAGTCAGCTCCATTTCGTAAAAAGTAAAGACCTGGGATTCAACAAGGATAATGTCCTGAATATCATGCTTTTTGATGATAAGCTGAGTGCGAACTATGAAAATTTCAAAGCCGAATTATTGAAAAACCCTAAGATTCTTTCTGCTTCGGGAAATTATTTCATAACTTCTGGTGGAAACAACACTGTTCGATGGGAAGGAATGAAGAAAGATGATAACTTGTTCATGTACTGGTTCACGGCTGATTCCGATTTTTTGGAAACGTTCCAGATCGAACTTCTGGAGGGAAGAAATTTCCGCAAAGGCTCTGAATCTGATGTCAAATACGCCTATCTCCTCAATGAATCAGCGGTCAAGGCATTAGGATGGGAGACAGCTGTTGGAAAACAGTTTGAGCTTCAAAGAGGAGGCAGTGAGATGGGCCGGGTGGTAGGTGTGGTCAAAGATGTTCATTTCTGGTCTTTACGCAGCAGAATCGGGCCTATGGTCATCTGTATGGGAAAATCCTTTGCTATAGTCTCTCTTAGGATACAACCGGATGATATTCCAGGGACTCTCGGTTTTGTCAGGAATAAGATCCAAGAATTCTCACCAAATGCTCCGTTTAAGTACGGTTTCCTGGACACGGATGTGATTGATGACATGTACAGGCTGGAAAATATAACGGGCCAGTTTTTTATTCATTTCTCGTTCCTGGCGATTTTCATCGCCTGTCTGGGTCTGCTTGGCTTGACTTCCTATGCGATCATTCAGAGGACAAGAGAAATAGGTGTCCGAAAGGTTTTAGGCGCCACTGTCTCGAACATCGTGATCCTGCTATCCAAACAGTTCACAAGACTCGTTTTGGTTGCCAATATCATTGCATGGCCCCTCGCATACTTTGCCATGAGACAATGGCTGCAGAGCTTCGCCTACAGAATCGGCATCGGATTCTGGATGTTTGTGCTGGCTTCTGTTCTGGTTTTTGTCATCGCTCTGGCTACCATAAGTTTTCTGGCAGTCAAAGCGGCCCTGGCCAATCCCGCCGATGCCCTGCGGTACGAGTAGGCCAGAACTTCATCAGGGGTGTTTTTCTTTATTCCCGTCTGGTCATTTTTTTAAGAATTTCCTTGCAGCGGGGACAGAAAGAAGCACCTTTTCTGTCCGTGTCGTCCAGGCTGTTGGAAAAATACATCACACATGCCGAGTCCGGGCAGTGTTCTAATCCAAACACATGGCCGAGCTCGTGAACGGCTTCTTTGATCGCCCGCTCTTTAAAAATCTTTTTGTCTTCCAGTAGGCCATAATAGCTCTGTCGCAATCGGCTCAAGGAGATGACAGCAAAGTACCCGCCTAACTCCGCCTGTCCGAAGACAAAATTCAATCCGTGGACGTAAAGGTCCACATCAGCTATACCCAGAACTTTCTCCTCTTCATGGTCCAGTTCCATGAACGATCGTAGTGTATTCAGGATATGTGGACAAAAATATTGATTTCTTCTTGGGTTGAACGCGTCCTGAGGAAGTGGCATTTTTTCGTATCGTTCAACACGGCAGTTGAATGTTTTTTCTAATTCTGTATCAAGGATTTTGAGAACGCTGCTCTCTACAGAACCGATGGGAACAAGATAGATCTTGTTTTCCATTTTTATCCGGCTTTCTGCTTCCGAATCTGAGATGAAGATACCACAAAAATAGACAACCGTGAATACGCTTATTGTATAAATTAGCTTATGAAACTGAACTTTCTGATCCAATAAACTTAATTCAATCTCCCATTTTAATCTTTACAGTATGTTGAGATTCTCTCTCTGTCTTCATTCTCTTTATCGCCTTTATAATAGATTTCGATTTTA
>JASFPJ010000255.1:0-5193 GCA_050116035.1 Candidatus Aminicenantota bacterium
CGAACATGTAATTCTCGTCTCCTTCTGCTTCGCCTATGGAAAGTTCCTCTTTAAAAACGATCCGCATATTCAATTCTGGAGTTTTGGGATTGGAAATAACAACGGCGTCGTCAGATTTTTGGATTGCGCTCGCCTCTTCTGCCAGAGGTTTTGTTTGTAAAAAGATTATGGCTGTGAAAATTGCGAAGAAAAAGCCAAAAAAAGGATAGATTTTGTTTTTCATTTTGACCACCTTGTGTTGAAAATTAAGAGCTGACCTGCATTCTTCTATTCCTGGTTGCGGGGTGCAGAGAGGTCCTTGAGCATATCGATTATATTTCTTATCCCGCCAAATATGACGATGACGACGAGAAGTGAATACGCTGAAAGGCAGAAGATGAGGACAAATTTCCAAAACTGAGCCCAGCTCATTGTACCACCTCCGTTTGTTTGTCTTTATCCGGAAAAAGAAGAGAGCCGATGATCATTCCCAGTATGGCGATGGCAAAAGTCATCAGACCGATGAATTTATCACTGAAATAGAAGGGAACGCTCTCTCCCCGAGTCCAGGGTCCGATCCCCCCGAAGGCCAGCACTCCTGCGCACAGAGCGATCATGGCTCCGGTCTTGCTGGCTTTTTTCCAGTACAATCCAGCTGTGACCACAGTGAACGCTCCAGCTAGATAGACGGTCCCTGTCAATGCCATGTAATTCCAGAGGGAGACAGGGGCCTCAAACCAGAGTCCCCAGATCAGCAGGAACATCCCTATACTGACAATCGAGATTCGGGTGATCAGAAGACGTGATTTATCCGAGAGTTCTCTTTTTTTAAACGGAGCAATAATGTCCTGAGTAATCACAGAGCTCCAGCTCAAAAGATAGCTATCGTGAGTGGACATAAAGGCGGCGAACATACCAGCGGCGATCAGGCCCAGAAAACCACTCGGCAGAACTTTGGCGATGAAGATGGGCATGCCGAATTGACTGTTGAGAGCATCCGGGCCCTGGAAGGCAGAGAGCAATTTCGGGGTCTGTGAGACAAAGACAAAAGCGCAAATTCCCCAGAGCATCGGGATGACCCGGCGGGCGAGATAGGAAACAGAACCCCAGGCGAAGAGCTGCTTAGCCACTTTGGGGGATTTTGCCGACAAAGCGCGGAGAGTCCCGGATTGCCACAGTGCTCCGGCTGAAAAGGTGAGGACCACCATAAAAATGACATATATCGTCCCGAATTCAGAGCCCTCGGCAACCGGATTAAACCAGGACGCTTGATCGGCTGCGGCCGGGGCCTTAAAGAGATTACTCCATCCGATTTTTGAGATGGCAAAATACGAGCCGATGAGCATCCCGATAGAGAGGACAATAAACTGCAGAAAATCATTCAGGACAACCGAGACCATACCTCCCAGAACCGTGTAGATGAGCACCATGATCAACATGACTGACATGAAAATTTTCAAACCGGCCGGATTACTGTATCCGGTGACTCCCATCATGAAACGGGCTCCGGCCTGGAGGAAGAGTCCCATATTCATGATTCCCCCAAGAGCTAAAAGAAATCCTCCCACAATCCGGACAGTTCTCCCGAATCTCTTCTCATAGAACTCGGGGATGGTCATGATGCGCAGTTCCCGGAGTTTATAGACGATGAATCCCGTCAGCCCGATGGCGAGGATACAGGCCGTTTCGATGATTCCCACATGAAAGGCGGAGAAACCGTTTCTGAAGCCCAGCTCAGAGTTGTACATCACTGTCACCAGGCCCAATTCCGTCCCGGTCAGCGTGGCAATGGCAACAAACAGCCTGAGCGAGCGTCCCGCGACAATAAAATCACTCAATTGGCGCACGTATTTACGGACAAGCACGCCGATCACGACAGGAATGCAGATGTAGACCATAACGATGATCCAGTCGATCGTGGCGAAATTCGTGTCGAACACATCCATTGATTAAGGCCTCCTTCTGTTTGATACCCGACGAATCCGATTCATTTTAATAAGTATTATATCTATCATATTTCCACACCTTTATTAACCTGAAATATTCATAAAATCTGCCAACCCCCTATTCAAAAAATCTCTGAAGGATGAATAATCATCCTATGTCGGCATTTTTTACCCTTTGGGCGAGCAAATCTGACGACATTTTTCTTTTAAAAAAAATTGTCATCGCGAGCCACTGGATAATACACGTTAGCATCAAGCAAAGCGATGTCATTGCGAGCGACCGAAGGGAGTGTGGCAATCTCAACCTTTTATTTGAATAAAATTTCCACATTCGCTACGCTCTTCGCATCGGAGTCTGAGGCAACCTCGACTCGTGAATAATCCAGGTAAATAAAAATTTTATTCAATAAAATTTTGAATCTTCTTGCTGACTTCAATAGAATATATTTGTAATCTGCAGAGTGTTACTGGATGGAGGTCGAATTCAAATGCCGGAAATGAAAGAATTCATTCTTAAAGTGGGCGAGTCGGCAAAGATTAAAACAAAATTCATGGGAGACTCGAGGATTGTCTATGCAGGCATGCCGAATAAGGATACATACTCTATCGTTGTGACGCACACATCGGGCAACAATTCATCTGCGTATAATCTGTACTTTCCGATTACTCAACGGAGTATCGAGATAGAGAAAAAAAATTTTGATATCTATGAAGTCATGTCTGATCGAATACGGCTGAATATGATAACGAAGACTTAACAACCTTCCGCGCGCAACATGGCCTCCTTTTTCTAGGGGTCACAGCAAAAGTTTTCACAAAATTACTCCGACACATTTTTTCCCTATTACCGAATTATTTGTTATTCTATATAAACGGTTATGCGCATTGGGATTGTGTTGATAAGTAAATGTGTCGAATCTCGGAATTTCAGGAATTTAAAACTAAACAAAGAAGGGAGAATTGATTCATGCGTTCGTTCCGGATAATGGCTGTTTTCTTAGCTTTATTCACATTGGTTTTCTGCTCGAAGGAAACGGAGTATCCCCAGCAGGTCGAGATGATTGAGGGAGTGAAGGTGATAACCAATCCGGACTATCCGCGCGATGGAGTGTTCCAGCTGGACCTGGAAGAGGACCTCTCAATAGGAGTGGAAGAGGGGGATGAGAAGTACATGCTCAACGAGCCACAGGATGTACAAGTAACAGATGATGAGACCATTTATATCATGGATTGGGGAGACACATGTATTAAAGCCTATGACAGTGAGGGGCAATATCTCCGAACCATAGGTCGTGAGGGAGTCGGACCCGGTGAATTCAGCACCCCTGTCTACATGGACATATCCGCCGATGGAAAGATTTTCCTGATGGACGGCCGCAACCAGAGGGTTGTCGTTTTTAATACGGATGGGAATTATTTGGGAGGCTTCCGTGTCATGGGATTTCATTCGAAGATGAGAACCGATGAGAGGAACCGCCTCTATTTTCAAAGACAAACGCGCGCAGAAGAAGTGAAAGTGCTTAATTCCTGGCATGAACTCGATGTCGACACTCTAGTCAAGCGCACAGAAGAAAGCGGAGAGGGATTGTTCAGTTATGGGCCTTTTAAGGGTGAGAAGGACAGGATTATGAGGACCGAGACTGGAATGATGAGCATAGGTTCGATTTTTAAAGTGACCTGGGATGTGGATAAGGCTGGATATCTTTATGAGGGGTATAATGATGAGTATGCCATCCATGTTTTTGATCCTGAAGGGAGGAAGGTCTTGACTTTTGGCCGGGAATACACTCCGGTGAAGAATCCGCGGGCTAAAGGAAGAGCAGGTGCGCAGAGATACATGCCTCCGTATGTTCCGCGGTGGATCTTTGATGAAGAAGGGAATATCTGGATTGAGATATACACAGAGGTGGAGGAGAGGAACGAAGAGGAGGACAGCCGGGATGAACAGGAAAAACCAAGGCCTATAACTTATGATGTCTTTTCATCTCAGGGCGACTATCTCAAACAGGTCATCCTTCCGAACAGAATTTATCACCTTAAGAACGGAAAAATTTACAGCATCGTGGCCACAGAGGAGGGATTCAGGGTCGTCAAACGGTTCAAGATAAAAAACTGGGAGCTGGTCAAAGAATAGAACTTTCCAGACTTGCTAATTTCTGTGTTATAATTTTAGAAGCATGCAAAGGAGGGACGCATGAAATCTAAAATCAAATTTATCATTATCATTCTCGTTCTTTTCTCTTTTCTCGCCGCGTGTACATCAGTCAGAGAGGAAGAGGGCTGGGCGGGCAAGATAGAGGAAGAGGATGGGATCGAAGTCATTTATAATCCTGAAGAGCCTTTGTACGGGGAAATCGATCTTGAATTGGAAGAGGATTTAGTTATCGGAGCAGGAGAAGAATTCGATGAGAATTACAATTTCAGGTATATCCGAGATATTGAGGTTGATGATGAAGGAAACATACTGGTTACGGATTTCAGAGACTGTCGAATCCAGAAGTATGATAAAGACGGCAAGTATCTCCAAACAATTGGACGAAAGGGGGAGGGGCCGGGTGAGTTTCAAAGGCCATCTCGCACCTATTTAGCTCCGGACGGAAAGCTCTATGTCAATGAATTGAGAAAACTTCATGTGTTCGATGAAAACCAGGAGTATGAAAGAAGCATCATTCTAAAATCTCTGCTTCTCAGTTTCGGAGTGACCAAAGAAGGCAACATTATGGGATACACAAACACTCGCTCTGAAGAAGAAATGACCATCGATATCGCACTGATTGATCCAGAAGGAAACAGGACAAAAACTATAGCCAGCTATCCAGACCAGGGTGTTCGGATTCAGAGGGGAAACATCATGATTGGCACCACTCCTCCCTACAGCGCGGGGTTGTTCTTCTGCCCGGTGGATGAAGATTCAGGGATATACGGATTTTCGGCAGAGTACAAGCTGTTCGAGACCGATTCTTCGGGAGAGATTATTCGCCGGATTGAAAAACAGGAGAGGCGCCAGCCGACATCAAAGGATGAAGAAAGTGAATACATCAAGGAACGCTGGGAAAGACAGAAAGAACGGGGAGGAACGTTGTCTGAAGGCGATGTACGGAAACTAAGCACATTCGCAGAATACAAACCCTATTTCACGAACATCCTTATGGACGATGAAGGCAATCTCTTCCTGCCCAAGCCAAAGTCGGTTTTGCATCCTGAAGATTATACTAATTATGACTTTTTCAATAAGCAGGGATATTTCTTCTATAAGATCAAAATATCT